>NZ_LGYY01000236.1:0-44540 GCF_001308045.1 Shewanella sp. Sh95 | reverse complement strand
GCAAAACAATGTCGAGTTTGTTGATGAGTGACCGAACAGACTCCCCTCGGAACAAAGCCATTCCGATAACGGCCCAAATCATCGCGTCCATCGGCAATTTACGCCGTCTTAACGTCGCAACGCCCTGAGAGTCTAGGCAAGATTGAATTAACTCAGGTTCTAACACATCTGCTAAGCAGGTGAATTCGGTTAGGCGGGTAATATGAGTACGGGCGAGTGCTTCTGAGAGTTGCATAAAAAAATCCGATGACATGAGGTCATCGGATTTTGATCTTTTCAGCGAGATCGTCAAGCGATCTGTCTTAACTGATCGGCATTAGGCCATTGGCCTCTTTCAATTGACTACTATTTTCTACATTAATTAGCGTAGTTCAGCGGGTACGGCAAAGACAGTATCTTCTTTTCGTCCTTCGACTTCAGTCACCACACTTGGCGCTAATTTCGCTATGGCTTGAACCACTTGCTGTACAAGAACCTCTGGTGCAGACGCGCCAGCCGTTACAGCAACTTTAGTTACACCCTCAAACCAAGATGAATCAATATCATCTGCAGTATCAACCAGATAAGACTCTGTACCCGTTTTTAATGCTAATTCACGTAAGCGATTAGAGTTAGAGCTGTTTTTCGAACCGACCACAATTAACAGATCCACATCGGCCGATAAGTTACGCACCGCATCTTGACGGTTTTGCGTCGCGTAGCAAATATCATCCTTACGAGGGCCTTCAATGGACGGGAAACGCTTTAATAAGGCGCTGATGATATCGAGAGTATCATCTACCGAGAGGGTCGTTTGAGTCACGAAGCAGAGGTTATTAGGATCGCGAACTTCTAAAGTCTCGACATCTGCCGGGGATTCAATCAGATAAACCCCACCATTAGGGTTATCATATTGTCCCATTGTGCCTTCAACTTCAGGATGTCCCGCATGGCCAATCAAAATACATTCAATACCCTTGCGACTTGCTCGAGTGACCTGCAAATGCACTTTGGTGACTAATGGACAAGTTGCATCGAATACTCGCAGCCCACGCGCTTTAGCTTCGGCACGTACCGCCTGAGAAACCCCATGAGCACTAAAGATAACAATATTGTTATCAGGTACTTGGTCTAACTCTTCTACAAAAACAGCACCGCGGTCTTTCAAATTTTGCACCACATAGCGGTTATGCACGACTTCATGGCGAACATAAATCGGTGGTGAAAATAACTCGAGCGCACGCTCAACGATGCTAATGGCACGATCCACACCAGCACAAAAGCCGCGAGGATTTGCCAGCATAATATTTAAACTTGGGCTGGTAGGATCAAATTTCATCTTACAGTACCTTCACCACGTCGAGTTCAAATGTCACTTTGCGTCCCGCTAGAGGGTGATTGAGATCGACCGTAATCGAATCGCCCGCAACCTCACGCACAATGCCGGGGATCTCACTGCCGCCAGGACCAGCAAAACTCACGATAACACCCACTTCTAGCTCCATATCGGCTGGGAAGCGGGTTCTATCCATATAATGAATCGCATCGGGATTTGACTCACCAAAGGCATCAACCGCTTCAAGCGTAAATCTGTGCTTGTCGCCTTCATTTAAGGAAGCAAGCTGCGCTTCGAATGCTGGGCTTAAAGTACCATCGCCGATATTTAAACGTGCTGGCTTACCCGAGGCTTTAGTGCTATCGGCAGTTGAACCATCTTCAAGCACAATATTCATATGGCACAATAACGAACGTGTCACAGTCACTACTTCACCTCTTCGGTTTTATCTTGTTCGGATTTGCTGTTAAAAAACGAATCCCAAATGATCAGCACTGCGCCGATAAAAATCGCGGAATCAGCGATATTAAAGGCAGGATAATGGCTCTTACCCCAATAAAAATCGATAAAATCCACCACAAAACCATGCATCAATCGATCGATTAAGTTACCTAGGGCGCCACCAATCACTAAGGTGTAAGCCAAATTTAACTTCCATAGGGATGCAGATTGCTTGCGCAGCCACACAGTCAACAAGGTACTGAAACCAACGGCCACTAGGGTAAATAACCAACGTTGCCAACCGCCCGCTTCACTTAAGAAGCTAAATGCGGCGCCATAGTTACGTACATAGGTGAAATTAAAAAAAGGTAATAACTTCACCGATTCGAACAAATCAAAATTGGCTAAGACCCATTGCTTGGATAGTTGATCGGCCAAAAACACCAATACAACTACCCAATACCAACGTAAGCCACTGTCTTTCCAAGTTAATGGCATACAGATCCTTTACGCAAACAGACGAACTTCGCCGTCACCTTCAATATTGGTTACGCAGCGATGGCACAGCGTTGGGTGAGCCTCAATCGTGCCCACTTCTTCCCTATGGTGCCAACAACGTTCGCATTTCTCTGCTGTTGTCGCATTTACCACTAACTTCAATGACACAAGTTCGGTTTCAACGGCATCGCTTGTCGCATCCGCCAATGGCAATACTTTGGCTTCAGAGGTCAACAGGACGAAACGCAGCTCATCACCAATGTGCGTTAACTGTTCAGTTAATGCCGCATCAGCAAACAGTGTGACTTCAGCTTCTAAGGAGCCACCAATACGTTTATCACGGCGTGCTTGCTCGATGACCTTGTTGACTTCGTTACGCACAGTCAGCAGATTTTCCCAGTACGCATCGCTGAGATCTGTATCTAAAGTGATAGATTGCAGACCTTGATACCATTCTTGGGTAAACACGTAAGCATCACGTTGACCTGGCAGTAATTGCCACACTTCATCGGCAGTAAAGCTCAGGATTGGCGCAATCCAACGCACCATAGCTTCGGCGATATGGAACAGTGCCGATTGGCAGCTACGGCGGGCATGGCCCTCTTGCTTGGCGGTGTACTGACGGTCTTTGATGATGTCTAAGTAGAAGCTACCTAGCTCAACCGAGCAGAACTGCATCAGCTTTTGCGTCACAATATGGAAGTTATATTGCTCGTAAGCTTCAATGATTTCTTGTTGCAGAGCAGCCGCGCGGCGCACAGCCCAACGATCTAACGCCACCATATCTTCTACTGCCACTAAGTCCTTAGCTGGATCGAAGCCATTAAGGTTCGCTAGTAAGAAGCGAGCGGTGTTACGAATACGGCGATAAGCATCGGCGCTACGGTTTAAGATTTCATCCGATACCGTCATTTCACCGCTGTAGTCGGTCGCAGCAACCCAAAGACGCAGAATGTCCGCACCTAACTTGTTGGTGACTTGCTGCGGCGCAATGACGTTACCGATAGATTTCGACATCTTGCGACCTTTACCATCAACGGTAAAGCCGTGGGTCAGCACTTGCTTGTAAGGAGCTTTGCCAGTCATCGCAGTAGAAATCATCAATGATGACATAAACCAGCCACGGTGTTGGTCGCTACCTTCGAGGTATAAATCGACGCCATGACCATGAAACTCTGGACGCGCCCCAACCACAGAGGCAAAGGTTGAACCTGAGTCGTACCATACGTCCAAGGTATCGGTCACTTTGCGGTATTGTTCGGCTTCTTCGCCCAGTAATTCGGCAGCATCGAGATCCCACCAAGCTTGAATGCCTTCCTGCTCAATGCGGTTGGCTACACGTGCCATTAACGACACGCTGTCAGGGTGCAGCTCTTCGGTTTCGCGGTGTACGAATAATGTAATTGGCACGCCCCAAGTACGTTGACGGGAGATACACCAATCAGGGCGATTCTCAACCATCTTTTCGATGCGGCTTTGGCCCCAGTCAGGGATCCACTGAGTCTGCTCAATTTCGCTTAATGCTTGCTTGCGCAGGTTGTGGTTATCCATTGAGATAAACCATTGCGGTGTAGCGCGGAAGATAATGGGCGTTTTATGGCGCCAGCAGTGTGGATAGCTGTGACGGTACGCAACATGGTGTAATAGCGCACCTTTTTCTTGCAGCAATGCAACCACATTGTCATTTGCTTTAAATACGTGTTGACCAGCAAAGAACTCAGTCTCTGGCTTGTACACACCGTTATCGCCAACTGGGTTTGCCACTTCTAAACCGTATTTCTGACCTACCACGAAGTCGTCTTGACCATGGCCAGGTGCTGTGTGGACCACACCCGTACCCGCGTCAGTCGTCACGTGGTCACCTAAAATTGTAGGTACGTCAAAGGCTAAGAATGGATGCTTAAAGCGAACCAATTCAAGCGCTACACCTTTAACTTTACCTAACACGCTATGGCTCTCGGCGCCGTAACGCGTCATACAAGCTTCAACTAACACGTCAGCCAGAATAACCGCGTGAGTCGCCCCCTCTTTCACAAATTCAACCAAGCTGTAATCCAGCTCTGGGCTGATAGATAACGCGCGGTTCGCAGGCAGCGTCCAAGGTGTGGTTGTCCAAATCACCATAGCGACTGGATGTGAGTAATCGCTTACACCAAACTGAGCGGCAACGGCTTTGCTGTCAGTTGCAGTAAAGGCCACATCGATAGCGGGAGAGGTTTTATCCTCGTATTCTACTTCGGCTTCGGCAAGGGCAGAACCACAGTCTGTACACCAATGAACGGGTTTTACACCTTTATGTAAGTGACCGTTTTCAATCACTTTTGATAGAGAGCGTACGATATTGGCTTCGGTAGCAAAGTCCATCGTTAAATAAGGCTTTTGCCAATCGCCCAGCACGCCTAAACGAATAAAATCAGCACGTTGACCATCGACTTGCTCAGCCGCATATTTACGACATTCTTCGCGGAATTCGGCCGCAGAAATTTTTTGACCAGGCTTACCGACTTTTTGCTCAACTTTCAGTTCAATTGGCAGACCGTGGCAATCCCAACCAGGCACATAAGGCGCGTCAAAACCAGACATGGTTTTTGACTTAACAATAATGTCCTTAAGAATTTTGTTTACTGAGTGACCAATATGAATGCTGCCGTTCGCATACGGTGGGCCGTCATGCAAAATAAAAGGTGTGCGGCCAATTCGGCTATCACGGATCTGCTGATACAGACCGTCTTTCGTCCAGCGCTCTAACATCTCTGGCTCGCGATTTGCCAAATTACCACGCATCGGAAACTCAGTTTCCGGCAAATTCAAAGTAAATTTATAGTCGCTCATTGATCCTATACCGTTAATTAAACTGATAAATATCAGCCTGCATCGTTACCAAATAAAGCTCTGGCCTCATTTGCATCATTCAAAATTTGTTGTTTTAGTGCATCCAATGAATCAAAAGGTTGTTCATCGCGAAGTTTTGCCACTAACTCAACCTCAACATGCTTGCCATAAATGTCACCTTCAAAATCAAAAAGATGCACCTCAAGCTGACAAACTTGACCATTTACGGTCGGGCGGAAACCAATGTTGGCAACCCCTTCATAAATATCGCTATCTTCCCAATAGAGTTTCACCGCAAACACCCCGCGCACTGGCACCACATTGCGCTTGAGGGCGATATTGGCGGTGGGAAAACCTATGGTTCGGCCAATTTTTTGGCCATGGGCCACACGGCCGCTTAAGGTAAAGGGGTGACCGAGTAGGCGTCTCGCCTGCTCCAGGTTTCCTTTCGCCAATTGTTCTCTTACCGCGGTCGAGCTCACACGTTGCGAGCCCACCATAAAACTCTGGGTGCTGACCACGGTAAAGCCATAACGAACTCCCGCCTGCATCAGCATTTCGAAATTGCCTTTTCGGCCTTGACCGAAGCAAAAGTCATCGCCAACGACGAGATACTTCACTCCGAGTTTACGCACCAGCAGTTCTTCGATGAAATGCTCCGCTGGTTGATCTGCAAAGGCACGGTTGAAGTTAACACACACTAACCGTTCAACGCCTAACTCATCGAGCAGGATGATTTTGTCCCGCAATAAGCTCAGACGCGCGGGCGCATTCTCACCACGGAATAACTCCTGTGGTTGAGGTTCAAATGTCATCACTGTCGGAGGTAATGAAAGCTGTTTGGCCTTTTGCACCAAATTAGCAATCACCTGTGCATGGCCGCGATGCACGCCATCAAAATTACCTATCGTCAGCACACAGCCATGGTGAGATGACAAAATGTTATGTATACCGCGGATTAATTCCATAACTTTAGACAACTGCCAAGCGCAAATCGGCTGATTATATAACAGCTAACGATAAGAATCAGCAATCAAACTCCCCGTTTCATTGACCAAGGACGAATTCCTAACGCCAATAAGCCAAGTAAATACGTCATAGCACCAACAGCAATCAAGCCAATCAAAGCCTTAGCACGTAAAGCTAAATGCCATTCTACCCATTGAGATTGCGTGGGTAATAAATAGTACAAGACTACCACCATCAATGCCGTAGAGACCACGGCTTTAAGGAAAAACACCATAGTTGGTTTGGTAATACGATAAACCCCTGCTTTATGCAGGCCGCGATAAAGTAATGTGGCATTAAGCAAGGCTGACATGGATGTAGCAATCGCCAAACCCACATAACCAAATGGGATTGCAAATATTAAGTTAAAGCCCATATTGGTAATCATAGCGATGATGCCATAGCGTACGGGGGTTTTAGTATCCTGGCGAGAATAATATCCTGGCGCTAAAACTTTGATTAACATAAAACTCAGTAAACCGCTTCCGTAAGCCATCAAACTGTAAGAGGCCATTTGCACGTCATTGATAGTAAAGGCGCCGCGCATAAACAGTACCATTAACATAGGCTGCGCGAGCACTATCAACCCCATCATCGCAGGCAAACCGAGTAATAAAATCGCTTTAATTCCCCAATCCATGGTGTTACCAAAGCCATCTCCTTCTGCATTCACATGATTTCGCGATAACGCGGGTAAAATCACGGTTGCAATAGCAATACCAAATAAACCAAGTGGAAACTCTAATAATCGGTCTGAATAATAGAGCCAACTAATAGAACCAGTCATCAAGAAGCTGGCGATAAAGGTATCAAATAACAAGTTGATTTGTGAGACAGAAACCCCAAACAATGCAGGGATCATCAAAGTTCTAATCTTCACAACCCCGGGATGTTGCCAACCCCACGAAGGTTTTACTAACGCTTTCTCTCGGAGCAGAAACGGAATTTGGAATAAAAACTGAATTAAACCACCGCAAAATACTCCCCATCCCAAGGTAATTTCGGGCTGAGAAGACGTCGGCGCGAAAAACATTGCCGCCGCAATAATGGCCACATTTAGAAACACAGGCGTAAAAGCCGATACAGCAAAGCGTCCTCGAGTATTTAAGATTGAGCCCGCTAAAGCAGTAAAGGTAATAAACCACAGATAAGGAAAAGTGATTTTTAGTACGACCGTTGCTAACTCAAACTTAGCGCCATCAGGTTCGTTATTCAGCCAGGCCATAAACCAGCCGCCACCAAATAAGGCTGACAACACAGGAGATGCAATCACACCGACAAGCGTGACAATCGTCACTAAGAGCCCTAAGGTCCCCGCCACCTTACTGAGTAACTCGCGAGTTTCGTCCGAGGTATGCTTTTCTTGATATTCGGTCAGTACGGGAACAAATGCCTGTGCAAAGGCGCCCTCGGCAAATAATCGACGTAAAAAGTTAGGAATTTTATTCGCGAAGAAAAAAACATCAGCGCTTGTCCCTGCACCCATTAAATTGGCAACGACAACATCTCTAACCAAACCTAAAACACGGGAAATCAATGTCATAGCACTAACAATCATGCCTGACTTCAATAATTTTTTACTCAAACGTCCCCCAGACCTATATCGAATGGATTAGGTGATTCATCTCAAAAAATCGACTCAGGCTCTGTCACACTGCGGTAATAGCTGCTAGAATTGCGCCACATATTACACGAGTTGGGTTGAAGATAGCCAAGGCAGGTTGAATTAATTTATCTTTATGATGATTATTCAATCATAGTCATTGACAAAGTGACTAAATGCAGGCATATTCCTCGGCCTTTAAAAGTATCAAATCCAGTTTTTAGGAGTTGCACCTTGGCTAATAGCAAGTCTGCAAAGAAGCGCGCGCTTCAATCTGAAAAGCGTCGTCAGCATAACGCCAGCCGTCGCTCAATGTTACGTACATACGTTAAAAAAGTTATCGCAGCTATCAAAGCTGGTGATCACAAAACAGCAACCGAAGCTTTCGCTGCTGCACAACCAATCGTTGACCGTATGGCGACTAAAGGCCTTATTCACAAGAATAAAGCTGCTCGTCATAAGGCTCGTTTGAACGCTAAGATCAAAGCGCTTGTTGCTTAATTATCTTAGTAAATAAAAAAAACCGGCAATTGCCGGTTTTTTTATATCTGCTGAAAACCATTAATGACAATAAATATTGTTTAGTAAATGGATCATCTCACGCACTTCATCACTCTTCAGTGAATAAAATACGGTCTGCGCTTCTTTGCGTGTGGTTACTAAATTATCTTTGCGTAACCAAGCAAGGTGTTGTGATAGTGCCGATTGACTTAAGCCTAATTTTTTATTCATTTCGCCAACGCACATTTCTCCTTCATTCAGTAAATAACAAAGGATAAATAAACGGCGTTCGTTTGCGAGTGCCTTTAATAGCACCACGGCATGATCGGCTCGCTCCTGCATTAATTCAATATTCATTACGCACATTTTCTCCTAAAACTAACCCCTGCGCTAATATAGCGTTGCCTTACAGATATAGTCGGGACATAAAGCACACTTTTTGCTAGATTGTTTTCAAAAGTGGGACATGCTTAATAAAAACAAAGGAAACCTATGAAACCCTACCAAACAACGTTGATAACAGGCCTTTTTATTAGTGGTTTGAGCGCTTGCCAAACTCATATCGAAACACCAGTCAAAACAGATACCCCTTCTCAATTACAACAAACCGCTTTAGCCTCTTCGATTGGATATGACATTGTCGAATCTCTTACGGTAGAAGTAGGACCGCGCCTTGCTGGTAGTCCAAAAGACATTATTGCCGTGAACTGGGCAATGAATAAGTTAACCAGCCTCGGGTTTGATAAGGTTTATAAAGAGCCAGTACAGGTTCCTATTTGGGAACGTGGAGAAGCCAAAGCCAAGATTATCTCTCCGGTAGAGCAACCTTTGGTGATTACTGCATTGGGTGGCAGCATTGCAACGCCAGTAACGGGCATTAGGGCTAGAATAGCTCGCTTTGATAGCCTAGAAGCATTACAACAAGCCAACCCTGATGATGTAAAAGGTAAAATTGCCTTTATCGATCAAAAAACGGAGCGTCATATAACTGGTGAAGGTTACGGAAAAAGTGTCGGCGGCCGCTCGAAGGGCGCTGTCGCAGCAGCACAAAAGGGAGCCGTAGCAATCGTCATTCGCTCAATAGGCACCGACCATGACCGCATGGCACACACTGGCGTGATGCGTTATCAAGATGGTGTGACTAAAATCCCTGCTGCGGCGATGTCTAATCCCGATGCAGACTTAGTCGATGCCATGTTAAAACGCGATCCGAATGCGGTGCTCGAGCTGCATATGTCACCGAAGGATTTAGGTACGAATACCTCTTACAACGTTATTGCAGAAGTCACTGGCAGTAGTAAACCTAACGAAATCGTGCTGATTGGTGCCCATTTAGATTCATGGGATGAAGGTACAGGTGCAATTGATGATGGTGCTGGTGTTGCGATTGTGACAGCGGCAGCAAAACATATTCAAGATCTTCCACAAAAGCCCGCTCGTACAGTGCGAGTAGTACTATATGCAGCTGAAGAAATTGGCTTAGTGGGGGGTAAGGCTTATGCTGAAGCACACAAAGCCGAGCTACGTCTGCATTATATTGCTGCCGAATCGGACTTTGGCGCGGGTCCGATTTATCAAATAGATACTAAAGTAAGTGACAACGTTTTCGCCCAAGTTCAAGAGAGCATTAAACCAATGACATACAACGGTGTTGCCCTCGGCAATAACCAAGCATCTGGTGGGCCTGACGTCTCTATGCTACCCGCATTAGGCGTACCTGTTGCATCATTAAGACAGGATGGCCACGATTACTTCGATTATCACCACACACCTAACGATACCTTAGATAAAATTGATCCTAAGGCTCTGGCACAAAATGTGGCGGCATATGCTCAATTTGCTTATATTATGGCAAACTCGAATTCAGTGTTAACCCCCATTAGCACTGAATCGAAATAAGCCTCATAACTAAATCATTCACCCATAAAAAGAAAAATGCCAGTCAGCTTAACTGACTGGCATTAAGCCTAAGCAGCTCTTTTTATTTAAGCCGTAATACGTTATTGCGCTTCACGTAAGAATGTTGGCTCATTCGGTTTACTCAATTCTTCACTGTAGTAATAACCTGCCACATCAAATGCTTTTAATTCATCAATCGAACTCACTTGCTGCTCAATAATATATCTTGCCATCATTCCCCGCGCTTTTTTCGCAAAGAAACTAATGACTTTGTATTGACCATTTTTAAAATCTTTAAAAACAGGAGTGATTAATTGTCCTGCTAATTGCTTTGGCTTTATCGCCTTAAAATATTCATTGGATGCAAGGTTGATAATGATCTCATCCCCCTGCGCAGCGACAGCATTATTGACCGCTTCGGTGAGAGTGTTGCCCCAAAAATCGTAAAGATTCTTACCTTTAGGATTGGCAAGGGCCGTCCCCATTTCTAAGCGATAAGGTAAAATTAAATCCAATGGCCGCAGTAACCCGTATAGCCCAGATAAAATGCGCAACTGCGACTGAGTACGTTCAAGCTGTTCAGGTGTCAGGGTATCAGCATCAAAACCTGTGTAAACATCGCCTCTAAAAGCGAAAATAGCTTGCTTAGCATTATCAATACTGTAATCGGGTGTCCACTCGCCAAAACGTGCCGCATTTAAGCCCGCAATGTTATCGCTGACCTTCATTAATGTTGCTATGTCACTGGGAGTTAACCGTTGGCAAACTTGAATGAGCTCTTGGCTATAAGCTAAAAAATCGGGCCGAGTATGGGTTTGAGTCAAGGGAGGTTGCTCAAAATCTAGGGTTTTCGCCGGTGAAACCAAAATCAACATTAACACACTCCAACAAATAAAATACGCCACTATGATACTGAACAAGCATAAAAAAACCACGTACGGATGACGTGGTTTTTCCGATAGCGCTAATCAGTGAACTTGAGCTTAACGACTAACCGCTGATTCAGTACGCGATTTAGCCAACTCATTGGCACTATTGTCCTGCCAAATGCCATCATCAAGTTGTTCCATCAATTCGGGGAACTTACTGCGGTCAAACTCAGGCATTTTGCCACTCTTTAATTGTTCACAGTAATCGTTGATAACCCGTATCGCCAAGCCAGATAACAGCAACAATGCGACGATATTGACCGTTGCCATTAGCCCCATTGACACATCGGCTAAGTTCCACACTAAGCTGATTTTGGCTACGGCACCAAACATCACCATGCCCAATACGCACAGGCGAAATAGCGGTAACGCCTTAGTACTGTTACCCGTTAAGAACATCACATTGGTTTCGGCGTAGGAATAGTTAGCAATGATAGAAGTAAAGCAGAATAGGAAAATGGCTATCGCAATAAAGGCGCCGCCCCAATCTCCAACGTGGTTTGACATCGCATTGATGGTGAGACGAATGCCGTCATCGCTAGAACCAATATCGCCTGAAAGCAAAATAATTGCCGCAGTTGCAGTACAGATAACGATGGTATCGACAAACACTCCCATCATCTGCACAAAGCCCTGAGACGCTGGATGATTAGGATTAGGTGAGGCACTCGCCGCCACGTTTGCTGCGCTGCCCATCCCCGCCTCATTTGAGAACAAACCACGGGCAATACCTGCTTGCATCGCCTGAGCGACTGTATAAGCAACGCCACCTGCTGCTGCCTCTTGCCAACCGAAAGCACTTTTTACAATCAGGCTAATAACTGCGGGTAATTGCTCTAAATTGAACAACACAATAATGAAAGCGATCAGAATATAAGCCAACGCCATAATTGGCACGATAAACTCAGATACTCGCGCAACTTTACGTAAGCCGCCGACGATAACAAAACCACTGGCTAACACTAAGCCGATACCGACATAGGTCGGATCGAAGCCAAACACGCGCTCCATCGCCCCCGTAATGGTATTAGCTTGCACCGCGTTAAACACCAAACCAAAAGCGATGATCAGGAAGAAAGCGAACAACACCCCCATCCATCTCTGACCAAGTCCCTTCTCCATATAATAAGAAGGGCCACCACGAAATTGGCCGTTGGTATCACGCACCTTATAAACCTGCGCAAGAGTGGACTCTACCATAGCCGTTGCCATACCCAACATGGCAATTAACCACATCCAAAAGACAGCGCCAGGTCCGGCGGAGCCAATGGCCACCGCTACCCCCGCCATGTTTCCAGCACCTACACGGGCCGCCATACTCGTACAGAATACTTGGAATGAAGACAAACCACTTTCACAGCCTTGGCGGCTCATTGTCATGACTTTTAGAGAGTGTTTGAAGTGTGTAAGTTGAATAAATACAAGTCGTAAGGTGAAATAGAGCCCCGCACCCACCAGTCCGTAAACGAGCAATTTGCCCCAGAGCAGTGCGTTCAAAAAGTTTACAATCGTTTCTAACATATTATTTTACTTCTTCCCGTAGCAAATGCCCTCCCCCACCTATACTTAGCGAGGTGCAACATTTGTGGTGAATGAATCCTTCCAAATAAAGGTAAGAATATCGGTAGATTTATTCTTTCAAATTATCCTTCCGTGAATTTACAACATCACGGCTACCGAATTCAACGCAGCAAAATAGCACAGTATTCGAAATTACTCATGTGATCAAGCCTAGGTTTACATTGTTAAATAGCTACAAGCTCACGATCATAAAGCTTAGATAAGTCACTGTTAATATTAAATTAACAATTTAACAAACTTCATTCACATGCGTTAACGACAAACACAAGTTTTAAAATTTGGATGTAGGGCACATTTTTGTAATAAAATTACAAATATAGTAACTCCAAGAAAACATTATTTACTTCCGTCTGCTCTAGTGAGGCTTAATATGACGACAACACATGAGATAAATGCTCTTAAAAAATACGTAAGAGCCACTAACTTCCTAGCCACCTCCCAGATTTACTTAAAGCAAAACGTACTTCATAAGCGCCCACTAGCGCACTCGGACATTAAGCCTCGCTTGCTCGGTCACTGGGGAACGTGTCCTGGTATCAACTTTGTCTACGCGAACGTTAACCGACTCATTGTAAAACATAATCGTCCCTTTATTTACTTAGTTGGTCCAGGACATGGCTTCCCTGCCGTACAAGCTAACTTATTCATTGAAGGCTCTCTAAGCCACTACTATCCAGAAACCATTCCTTATAATGAAACGGGCATTGAGGATATTTGTAAAAAGTTCTCAGCAGCATACGGTTATCCTTCACATGCTAATCCTGAAGCACCAGGACAAATTCTGGAAGGTGGTGAATTAGGTTATTCATTATCCGTTGGCTGGGGCGCAGTGCTTGATAACCCCGATCTTATCGCGACAGTATTAATAGGTGATGGAGAATCAGAAACAGGCCCATTAGCCGCATCTTGGTATGCAAACCGATTGGTATCACCCGCCACCAACGGCGCAGTGTTACCAATCGTGCATATCAACGGCTATAAAATTTCTGGCCCAACCCGTATGGGACGCATGAGCCATGAAGAATTAGATCTTGAATTCCGCGGTCTTGGCTACCACCCCATTATTGTGGACAGCGAAGCGGAAGAAGATATCTACGTTCAAATGGCAACCGCCATGGATACCGCTTATAGCATGATTAATGATATCCAAGCCCGAGCACGTAAAGGTGAAGATATTGTAAAACCTCGCTGGCCAGTGATTTTAATGCGCACAGCCAAAGGTTGGACTGGCGTAAGCGAATATAATGGTAAGAAGTTAGAAGGCAACTGCGAATCACACCAAGTGATTGTCAATAAATGCGCGACCGATAAAGGCCATCTAGCCGCATTGGATAACTGGTTAGCTAGCTACCAGTTCCAAGAGCTCTATCAAATCAATGCTCAAGGTGAACTGATTTTTGATGCGGATATTAGCTCATTGATCCCACCAAAACACTTAGCTTGTGGCCGCCAACATCTCACTTATGGTGGTGAAGTTGTTAGAGCTTTATCCAATCCTGATCTAGAAAAACTCAGTTACGGTCCAGAAGTACCACGCGGACACCGCGGTTACTCCATGCTGAAAATGGGCGAATGGATGCGTGACGCATTCAAACTGAACCGTGATCAACGCAATTTACGCATTTTCAGCCCTGATGAAACCTATTCAAACCAACTGCAAGCGGTATTTGAAGAAACCGACCGTGCATGGCAATGGCCAATTGAAAGCTGGGATGAAGATATGTCTCGCGATGGCCGTGTACTAGAGCTCCTTTCTGAGAACTTACTATTTGGTATGTTACATGGCTACACAGTGACAGGTCGTCATGGCATGTTCCCAACCTACGAGTCATTCTCGCAAGTAGTTTCATCCATGGCCGACCAATATTGTAAGTATGTTTATGCCAGTCAAGGGGTGCATTTCCGTAAACCTTTACCAGCATGCAACGTAGTACTTTCTTCATTATTAGAGCGTCAGGATCACAACGGTTACTCGCATCAAAACCCATCGTTCCTAGGTGCGATGTTAGAAAAACATCCAAAGATTATCTCTGCTTATTTACCAGCTGATGCAAACAGCACCTTAGTGTATACCGAACGTGCTTTTGCGGATCGTGACAAACTAAACATCCTAGTCGCAGGTAAAAAAGAGCTGCCACAATGGCTAAGCTTAGATGAAGCACGTAAACAAGCCAAAGATGGTGTCATGGTGTGGGATTTTGCTTCAGATGAAAATCCAGATATCGTCCTTGCTGGCTGTGGTGATTATGTCACTCAAGAATGTATGGCCTCTTTAGTGATCATTCGGGAAATGCTGCCTCGAGTCAGAATCCGTTTTGTGAGCGTCACCGAATTAAGCAGTGATGGTTTAGGTAGCCGTAAATTTAAAGAAAAACCATGGATGATGGATGAAATATTTACTCAAGATAAAGGAGTAGTATTTAACTATCACGGTTATCCAAATACAATCAAAAAGTTAATTTTTGATTACAAAGGAAGCCGCCGTTTTAGAATTAAAGGTTATGAAGAAGAAGGCTCAACAACTACACCATTTGATATGGGTGTGCGTAATGGAACCTCTCGCTACCACCTTGTTATTGATATGGCTTATAAACTATTCCAACAAGGCGTCATTGATGAGACTAAACACGTTTCAATCACAACAGATATGTTGCAAAGACTTGTTGATCACCGTAACTATATTAAAGCACATGGTGTTGACCCAACTGAGATCGAAAATTGGGTTTGGACTCGCTAGCAGTTAATTAAATTAACAAAATAAATACAATTCAAAGGCATCCTAAAGGATGCCTTTTTAACATCTCAAGTTAGTTACAGTATGAGGTCCCATAAAAAAACTTCAGACTAAGCACTGGAAAATTTTAACAAATGCAGTGATAATTAACCGCTGGCTACAATACCAAAGGATCCCCACACTAAGTGCTAGCAATGTTTTGCTTAAAACCCGCAAAGCATATTGGTGGAGAATCATAAACAATGGACTTAGAAAAAATGATGAAGAATACATTAAAAGTAGTTTTACTTACATCAATGCTTCCACTTGCTGCCAGTGCATCTCAAGAGTTAACTCCTTGGTATGTTGGTGCAGGTTTAGGCGTTAATAACTATGAACACATTGCAACTGATAACGGCGATGATAACCCATACGCATGGGACATCTTCGCAGGCTATATGTTTAATGACTACTTTGGTGCAGAAATCGGCTATCGTGATCTAGGTAGTGCAGATTGGACTAATGGTGGCATTAGCAATGATGCAGATGTTAAAGGTGCAACTCTGGGCTTAGTCGGTGTATGGCCACTGGGTAACCGTTGGAGCCTATCTGCAGAAGCGGGTGCAATGTACTACACCTTAGAAAACAGCCAACATACTGGCACAACTTCAAGCTCATACAGCTCTAACGATTTTGCGCCTTACTTTGGCGCAGGTGTTGGTTATAACTTCACCGACAATCTGAAGTTACAAGCTAAATACCGCCGTTATGAAAACTTAGACGACACAGACTTCAACACAATCGAAGCTGACAGCAACTATTGGGGCTTAGAATTAAGCTACCGTTTTGGTACTCCAGCAGCCGCGGCGCCTGTAGCTGCCGCCGTTGTTGCAGCAGCACCAGTTGACTCAGACAACGATGGTGTATACGACGATAAAGATCAGTGCCCAGCAACGCCTGCAACTCACAAAGTTGACTCTGTTGGCTGTACTATCTATGAAAACGTTAAAAAGCAAGAAGATGTAGGTTCTATCCAGTTTGCTAACGATTCTGCAGTAGTGAAGAAAGAGTACTACAAAGACATCGAAAGACTGGCTAACTACCTGAACAAGAACCCAGAATTCACTGTTGAAATCGCGGGTCACGCTTCTAACGTAGGTAAACCAGAATACAACATGGTTCTGTCTGACAAGCGTGCTGACGCTGTTGCTAAGATCCTTGTTGAAAAATATGGCATCAGCCAAAGCCGCGTAACTTCTAACGGTTACGGTATCACTAAGCCATTAGTGGCTGGTGACTCGAAAGAAGCTCATGCAGCTAACCGCCGCATCGAAGCCATCGTGACAACTACTGAAAAACAACCTGTTCTGAAGTAATTGCACTGTTAAGAATAAAAAAGTCGCTGCTTGCAGCGACTTTTTGTTTTTAAGGCATCTACACTACCTAACCTGATGGCGCTAAGACTGATTAAGTGGCATTCGCCACTATGTTTAGCAAGAAACGATGTAGTTTTACCATTTTTGTAATTTTTTTACATTGATGGTTGGAAAAGTTGGCAAAATCGCTTCTAATAGTCATCAGTTCATTTCTGAGTTTTGACCGCTATCTGAGAAGGATGTTTTTCATGGCAAATACATTAGAGCAACTCAAGTCATACACTACTATTGTGGCCGATACTGGCGATATTGAAGCAATTAAGCGCTATCAACCAGAAGACGCAACCACTAACCCATCACTCATTCTAAAAGCCGCTCAAATCCCTGAGTATAGCGCTCTAATCGACAATGCTATTGCATGGGCTAAATTACAAAGTGCTGATATTGAGCAACAGATTGATGATGCCAGCGATAAACTTGCAGTGAACATTGGCGTGGAAATTCTAAAACTGGTCCCAGGCCGTATTTCAACCGAAGTGGATGCCCGCTTATCCTTCGATAAAGAAAAATCCATTGCAAAAGCGCATAAGCTTGTTCGTCTATATCAAGAAGCAGGAATAGATAAATCTCGCATTTTGATCAAATTAGCCTCAACTTGGGAAGGCATTTGTGCCGCCAAAGAGTTAGAGCAACAAGGCATCAACTGTAACTTAACCCTATTATTTAGCTTCGCTCAAGCACGTGCCTGTGCTGAAGCTGGCGTGTACTTAATTTCTCCATTCGTTGGCCGCATCCTCGACTGGTACAAAAAAGACACAGGTAAAGACTATGACGCAGTCAATGATCCTGGTGTCGTTTCTGTAACCGAAATTTACAACTACTACAAGCAGCATGGCTATAACACGGTAGTCATGGGGGCAAGTTTCCGTAATATTGGTGAAATCATCGAATTAGCGGGTTGTGACCGCCTGACTATTGGTCCTTCATTACTCGAAGAGCTAGCAAACTCTCAAGTCGCTATTCAACCTAAACTCATTCCTGCCAGCACTACAGTTGCTGCGGGTGAACCTTTAACCGAAGCGAAATTCCGCTGGGACTTTAACCAAGATCCTATGGCCGTTGACAAGCTAGCAGAAGGCATCCGTAACTTCGCCATCGACCAAGGCAAACTCGAAGTCATGCTCAAGGCTAAACTGGCAAACTAAGTATCTTCGGAGACGATTCGATGACTATCTTGACCCAAAGCACAACCTGGAAGGCGTTAGCAGCCCATAGCCAGCAGATCCCGCATATGCGAGAACTCTTTGCAGGCGATCCTGCACGCTTTAGCAACATGTCGCTTTCTACCTGTGGCTTATTTTTAGATTATTCAAAAAATAGAGCAACACCTGAGACTCTCAACTTGCTGCTGACACTGGCGCAAGAAGCCAAGCTTGACGCTAAAATCAAGGCGATGTTTGCCGGTGATATCATTAACACCACCGAAAAACGTGCCGTTTTGCATACCGCACTACGCAGTACCGCGGACCAATCCATCATTGCCGAAGGTCAAGATATCGTTCCTGAAGTACAGCAAACGCTGAACAAGATGCAGCAGTTTGTCACTTCAGTCACCTCAGGACAGTGGAAAGGCTACACAGGCAAAGCCATTACCGATATTGTCAGTATCGGTATCGGTGGTTCATTCCTTGGCCCTAAAATTGTTTCCCAAGCCTTACGTCCATACTGGATAACAGGTCTCAATTGCCATTTTGTTGCCAACGTAGATGGCACCTCGATCAGTGAAAAACTCAAGCTGCTCGATCCTGAAACCACGCTTTTTATCATGTCGTCTAAGTCTTTTGGTACACAAGAGACGCTGACCAACACCTTAACAGCCAAAGCGTGGTTCTTAGCTAAAGGTGGTTCACAGTCAGATGTCGCGAAACACTTTGTTGCCGTGACCTCTAACGTGGCAAAAGCAACTGAGTTCGGTATTGATGCCGCTAATATCTTCCCAATGTGGGACTGGGTTGGAGGTCGCTATTCTCTGTGGTCTGCCATTGGTTTACCCATCGCTTTACT
Source organism: Shewanella sp. Sh95 (assembly GCF_001308045.1). NCBI lineage: Bacteria > Pseudomonadati > Pseudomonadota > Gammaproteobacteria > Alteromonadales > Shewanellaceae > Shewanella > Shewanella sp. Sh95. The sequence continues at coordinate 25,780 of NZ_LGYY01000236.1, read as the reverse complement.
CATCGGCATGGATAACTTCCGCTCCCTATTAAAGGGCGCGCACCAAATGGATACCCATTTTGCCACTGCGCCTTTAGCGGAAAATATGCCCGTCATCATGGGACTATTCTCACTGTGGTATGGCAATTTTTTTAATGCTCAAAGCCATGTGGTATTGACCTACGATCATTACCTTCGCGGACTTCCTGCCTACTTCCAACAACTGGATATGGAAAGTAACGGTAAATCAGTCACGCTCAATGGTACGCATGTGGATTACAGCACAGGTCCTGTGATTTGGGGCGGCGAAGGCACAAACGGTCAACACGCTTACCATCAGTTGCTGCATCAAGGTACTGCATTAATTCCTGCTGATTTCATTATGCCGCTGCAAAGCCATAACCCTATCGGTGAACACCATGATCAGTTAGCCTCTAACTGCTTTGGACAAACTCAAGCACTCATGCAAGGCCGTACCTTAGATGAAGCGCTGGCTGAATTGAGCAAGAGCAACTTGAGTGATGAAGAAAAGTTACTTATCGCCAAACACAAAGTCATGCCGGGCAATAAGCCAAGCAACACTCTGTTAATGGATAAGCTGACTCCAGAAACCTTAGGCGCACTAATTGCGCTCTATGAGCACAGAACCTTTGTCCAAGGCGCCATTTGGGACATCAACTCCTTCGACCAATGGGGTGTTGAGCTTGGCAAAACCTTAGGTAACGACGTCCTCGCCCGTATAGGTGCAGATCAAGAAGCGACTGCGTTAGATGCCTCAAGCAATGGCCTAATCAATCTTTATCGACAGGGCAAAATCTGATCGAACAAAAAGCCAGCAATTGCTGGCTTTTTTATTGTATCTCATTAATAAAATAAACATTTCAAGAAGCAACTACCACTAAAGTGATAGTTAAGATCAATGACATATCATCCAAATTTCATTTCAAGTTAACACAAATGAAACATAATTCTTGCACCCTGTTTTGAAAATATGTTATTTAATCGCTGACAAAACATACAACAACAGGAGGTTACCATGGATCGTTTAGATTATGGTTGTGCGCTAGATGAAGTTGTAGAAAGACCCGACCGCTCGCGTGGTGCTAATAAAAAGCGTAAGTGGCGCGAAATCGAGGCGTTAAAGGACAAACATCGTTTACTCAAGGAACTGCAAGAGATTGATAACAACTTTGATTACGATATAGACACCATCCAGTTGTAACCTGCTGTTTTTTTATTGACAGGATATAGAGAAAAAGCGCTTATGGCGCTTTTTCTGTTTTTACCCTTCAGATGACTTACAACCCCTAATCGGACGCTTTTAAATAGGAACGTAAGTCATCAAAGGCTTGCTGCTCTCGGTCAAGGAATAGCGGATCATCAATTAACGATGCTTGGCATTGTTGTTCAATCTCCTTCCAATCTTGCTCGGTTAAAGACTTCGCAAGTAAGGGGAAAATCTCCCGCTCTTCCATCTGCATATGTTTTTCTTGTAAGTCAACATATTCGGCAAAATCGGCAATCAGTTTATCCCTTGCGACAACAATGTCACTTAATATCAGGTTTAAAGTATTCATTAATGCCGATGAAGCCGCAGTCACAACTTGGTGCTCGGCACTTAGCTTGTCGATGTCATCATTCGCCTTATGTGCCAAATAATAAGCATAAATAATATCTTCAACGGGGTGATGGCTACGCTCAGCATATCCTTGCATATACTCAACGATGTCTCTCACAACAATAAAATTAATCGCCTCGCCTTCAACTAATTTCATCTGTTTATTTTTCAAGACATTCAATAGCACTGCTATATGTTTATGATCATGCATGAGTCTTTTGAGCATATCGCCTCCTGAACTTAGGACTGACTATTGATACTAGTCAAGTCGTTTATCAATATCCAATATAACAGGCGAGTTCCTGTGCACTTTATGACCATGATCAAGTAATTAACATTACGATCTGTAAAAAGTGTCCTAGATTAATACGACAACGTTAAGAATAAGATATTAATATCAGTGAGTGGCCTTAATGAGACCAGCCCACTGATTTACGCTTTATTTGCTCACAGAATGAAGCTGATGCTGTAAAGCTTTAAATTTCTCAATTGCCTTTGTGCCATCGGTAGATTCAGCATTGGTTTTAGACAACTCGGGATACTGCTTCACTAAACTTTGCTCAAGAGCTAAGGCTTCCTGTATTTGCTTCGAGTCTATTAACGCCTGCAAACGTGTTAACGACGCCATCAACACATCTTTATCACGCAGCGCAGCTGCGGCTACATCACTTTGAGGCAATGCACGCGCCCTTTGCGATAATGCTTGAGACTCTGCTTGCTGATTTTCCGGGGCTGACATCTTAGCTTCGGCCCTCATCGCTTCCCTTTGCCTACTTTGTGTTGCGGCATCTTCCATTCTCGCTTGACGCGCCATTTCGGCTTGCTGATCAGCGTGATCTAACGGTGCTTGAGCGGGCATGGACGCCCCCATAGTCAACGCTGCTGGAGCGGCTAACTCCTCCTCAAAATAGCCTCTATTCAGTACGATTAAACCCACAACCAGCACTAAAGAAGCTGCGCTCGATAACGCCCATGGGAAACGGCGCCACACAGGCGTAGCAGCAGGCTTTAGCTGGCTCACATTCATTTCAGCCAAATGAGCTTGTGATAGGCGCAAAATATCTTGGTCGAGCCGCTCTGGTGGCATTTCCAGTGCTTGCTTGTGATACCAAGCAGAGACTTCCTGACGTAGTGCCTCTTCTTCCGATGACAGAGTGGAATTACTCATGACCAACCTCCTGCCATTTAGCATTGACACAATCTTTTAAGCTTTGATACGCGTAGCGAATACGGCTCTTGGTCGCTTCGAGTGTCACCCCCGCAATATCGCTGATCACCGCTGCGGTAAAGCCCATTTCGATATTGAGAATAAAGGCCTCTTTCTGCACTTGGGGTAACAGGGCAATACAGGTCTTCAGTAACAGGCTCTTTTGCGTTTCCTGCCAATGTACATCGGGTTGTTCCTGCTCCGCTCCCACAAAGGTATCTAGCCCTTCCTCATTATCATGGCTAACTAAGTCGACGGGTTTGACAGCTCTGACGTGGTCAATCAACAGATTATGGGCAATCCGATAGAGCCAAGTATTAAACTTAGCACTCGGCTCATAATTGGCGGCGGCACGGATCACTCGTCCCCAGGTTTCTTGATATAAATCTTCGGCTAACTGTTTGTCACCGAGTTGGCGCACAAAGTAACGGTACAAGGCGCCTTTGTGTTTGAGATAAAGCTGCTCAAACGCTTTGCCATCGCCTTTGGCATAGCGTTGCATTAACTGTTCATCGGTATGCTCATGGGCATGCATTTGCGGTATCGCCAGGGCCATGGCAGCTCCCTAATGGTTAACTAACTGAAACATAATAATTTGGCTCATTGTTGATGCGGTTTATCCTCGGGCGGGAAAGGTTTATCTCCGACATCAAAGGATTTTTTGATTGCTACTCGCTGTGTTTGTGCAAGTGCCGCAGCAGTATCGACAAGTTGCATAAACTCATGTCGGTAGCCGCTGGTATCTTCCCCCAGCGCAGAACGTGTGAGCGCACTAAGCTTATTATAATCAAATTGATGCAAATAGTGGCTTTGATTCAGCAACTGTCCTAATCCTGCCACTGCAGCGGCAAAACGAAAATCATCACTCGCCTGCGCTAATGAGTTTACCCTTTGGTGGGCACGGATTGGATAACTCAGTAACTGGCTCTGAGTCGCATCCGGTAGCTGATAACGTAATTTAAGATAGGCGATTTCATCGCGGCTATATTTTTCATTGCCCGTTTTGGGATTATACCCATAGCGAAGTTGATCATTAGCCAAATTACCCGCATCAACATAACGCAGCTCGTAAAGTGCCGTGACGGTATGCCCAGCGCCTATTTCGCCCGCATCCACCTTGTCGTTATTAAAATCTTCACGCGCTAAGGCGCGGTTCTCATAACCGATAAGACGGTATTCGGCCACAAGAGCAGGATTAAACTCGACCTGCACTTTCACCTCTTTTGCTATGGTGAGCAAGGTTGCACTTAATTGTTCCACCAGCACTTTTCTCGCCTCATTGAGGGAATCGATATAGGCATATTGTCCATTGCCTTTATCGGCTAATTGCTCCATCAAATGGTCATTGTAATCACCCATGCCAAAACCGAGCGTAGTTAACCCAATCCCTTGTTGTTTCTGTGCGCTAACCAAATCGATTAGCTCATCGAGATTGGTCGTGCCGACATTAAAGTCACCGTCGGTCGCAAGTATCACTCGATTAATGCCGCCTTTAACAAAGTGTTTCTGCGCTAACTGATAAGCAAGCTGAATACCTTGCGCCCCATTGGTTGAACCACCCGCACTAAGCTGCTCTAACGCATAATGAAGAGTTTGACTGTCGTTACCCGCCGCGCCATCTAACACCACTCCAGCGGCGCCGGCGTAGACTACAATCGATACCTTATCCTCAGCATCCAGTTGCTGGGTCAGCATTTTCAAGGCAGTTTGCAACAGAGGTAACTTATCGGGCGATGCCATCGACCCTGACACATCCAGCAGAAACACTAAGTTACTGGCGCTCAGTTCAGCTTTACTCTGTTCATACCCCTTCAAACCAATGCGAAGTAACATCATGTCATCGTTATAGGGTGATGGAGCAAGCTCAGTCGTAACACTGAAGGGCGCCTCATTTTTACTCGGCAGTGGATAGTCATAGGAAAAATAATTCAGCATTTCTTCAACCCGCAGCGTGTCCTTTTGAGGCAATAGCCCTTCCTTTAGCATTCGCCTTAACGTCGTGTAACTGCCGGTATCGACATCAATTGCAAAAGTCGATACAGGGATCTCCCCTGCGACCATGATGCCGTTTTGCACTTGCTTCTCGAATCGATTGCGCTCAGGTCGTACAGCCCCTGGCCAATCGCCGTTTAACGCGGGCGCCGCACTGATACTGGCCGCAGGTTGAGCGATATACGATCGCCCCTCAGCATTCATTGTTTGCAGCCTAGCTAACGAGACTTGCTCCTGTATGGCGATTGCAGCATCCAATTGCCGATTGGCCTGACGCTTGGCACTTTCCTTAAGCTCTGCGCTTTGCTTAAGTTCAGCACTTTGCTTTAGCGCTGCTTGTTGCTCCGCGGCAATTTTTGCTTGAACTGCTAATTCAGTAGGGTTTTGCTGCTTCGCGGATTTATCACTGCAAGCACTCAAGCCTAATAGTACAGCGACTGTTAATCCCGAAACAACAAAGCTTAAATGCGTTTTATGGCGAAAGACTGAAGATGGATATCTCATGATAGTGACCTAGTGATTGTGACCCCAATGGTTGATATCCCTATAAACGCAGCCTAAGCACAAAAGGGTTATTTGATAAGAGAAATCGCCACACTCACTTTGCCAAGCATACTATTTATTAAAAACAAAGACATTTAAGCGTCTTTTGCAACCATGATCACACAAGAACATTCTTCTGGACTCTAGAATAGAGCCTTGTAATAAGCCGCGTTTATGGACCCACTCGTGTCACACTCTGCTCATTTGTTTTCATTAAGAATTGCCCACGCCCTTAGCGAAGCGTGCGTAAAAGATAAATATTCGTTTAAACGTTTTGGACAAGATCTCATGGCGGGTCTGACCGTCGGGATCATTGCGATACCACTGGCAATGGCACTGGCGATAGCCAGCGGTGTCGCCCCACAATATGGCTTATACACCGCAATTGTCGGTGGTTTTATTATCGCCATGACAGGTGGCTCCCGTTATAGCGTCTCGGGGCCCACGGCCGCCTTCGTCGTCTTACTCTATCCCATCGCCCAACAATTTGGGTTGGCGGGACTGCTGATCGCTACCGTCATGTCTGGCATGATGCTGGTTGCCATGGCGATGTTAAGACTGGGTAGATTAATCCTATACATTCCTGAATCGGTCACCTTAGGCTTTACCGCAGGGATTGGGGTAGTGATAGCAACCTTGCAGCTAAAAGACTTCTTCGGTCTGCATATAGAGCACATGCCAGAGCAATATTTTGCCAAACTCATGGCACTAGGTCAGGCATTGCCTGCACTTCACCTACCAAGCTTATTAGTGGCTGCTGCTACCTTAGCCACTATGCTACTCTGGCCTAGATTAAAAATCCCAGTACCTGCCCACCTTCCGGCCATCGTTTTGGGTAGTATTCTCGCTTTAGTGTTAAATGCTATGGGCGCTGATATTGAGACCATAGGAACACGTTTCCATTACCAATTAAGCGACGGCAGTGTCGGCACAGGTATCCCTGCGGTTCTCCCCCACTTTGAATGGCCTTGGTTACAAACTGGCGCCAATGGTCAAACCTTTGAATTTAATCTGGCCACTTTTCAAGCCTTACTCCCTGCCGCCTTCGCGATTGCCATGTTAGGTGCCATAGAATCGCTGCTATGTGCCGTTGTGCTTGATGGTATGACAGGCAAGCGCCATAGCGCGAACAGCGAGCTTCTCGGCCAAGGGATAGGCAATATTATCGCCCCCTTCTTTGGCGGGATCCCAGCAACCGCGGCGATTGCCCGCAGTGCGGCAAACGTTAAAGCGGGTGCTCAGAGTCCGATCGCATCGATGATCCATGCCATAGTGGTCTTGGTTGGTTTAGTCGCGCTCGCAGGAGTACTTGCCTACTTACCTATGTCGGCCATGGCCGCATTATTACTGGTTGTAGCTTGGAATATGAGTGAAGCCCCAAAAGCAGTGCACTTACTGAAAACTGCGCCCACCAGCGATATATTGGTGTTTTTAAGCTGTTTTTCACTCACGGTGATATTCGATATGGTGATCGCCATCAGCGTGGGGATTATTTTAGCCGCGCTGCTATTTATGAAAGAAATCGCGGAGATGACCAAGCTGTATGATATCAGTAGCAACAAGCGTTATATCGATCAGCCTCTGCCCGCCGACTGGGCCGTGCTCAAAATTAATGGCCCACTATTTTTTGCCGCTGCGGATCGTATTTTTGCCGAAATCGCCAGCCTCACTCAAGATAAACAAGTGATTGTACTTTACTTAGATGGGGTATCGATTCTGGATGCAGGTGGTCTTGCAGCACTCAATAAACTGATTGAAAAATGTAAGCATAACCATACTAAGTTGATTATTGCCGATTTGCAGTTTCAGCCCATTCGCACCCTTGCGAGGGCTAAAGTGCAACCGATTGAAGGGATACTGAAGTTTTATCCTACCCTGCGGGAAGCCTTAGCCGAAGCGCCATCATTTGAGCATATCGTCGAATCTAATCCAGCAGCAACCCACTAATTGCAAATTGATATTTTATCCCCAACGCACAGTATCTGCGTTGGGGTATAGGGTTTATTTAGGCCAATTCAACGAACACTTTATCCATCCTAAAGGCACTATTTTTACGCGCAAAAAACGCCAGAAATCAGGCTTTACATGGTATTATTCTGCGCCATGATGCTCCCTGCTCTTACAGGAGCCGCGAACATCGACTGTACCCAGACCTGAAACAAGGTCGAAATATAATTAAAATTAGTGAGTTAAGGAGTTATCATGCAAGCCCTTGTTGCTGTTGTTATGGGTTCTAAGAGTGATTGGCCCACAATGGAAGCCGCCGCTGAGATCATGGATAAACTGCAAGTGCCTTACCATGTTGAAGTTGTATCAGCCCATAGAACGCCAGATAAGCTGATGGAGTTTGCAGCCGGAGCCGCTGACCGTGGTTTTAAAATTATTATCGGTGGCGCGGGCGGTGCAGCTCATTTACCCGGTATGATTGCCTCAAAAACTCGCTTACCCGTATTAGGTGTACCAGTACAAAGCAAAGCGCTATCGGGCATGGATAGCTTACTGTCTATCGTGCAGATGCCAAAGGGTATCGCCGTAGGTACACTCGCCATCGGTACCGCAGGAGCCTTTAACGCTGGTCTACTGGCTTGCCAAATTCTCGCCAATAACGATGCAGATCTTGCCGCACGTTTAGAAGCCTTTAGAGAAGAACAAACCCGCGCAGTACTGGACAATCCCGATCCGAGGGAAGCCTAATGACCCAAGCAAATGCAAAATCAAAGGTTTGGGTGTTAGGGAATGGTCAACTCGGCGCTATGCTGACCCACGCAGGCGAGCCACTGGCTATCGATGTTCGCGCCGTCGATATCATGACGCCAACCGATGAAATCCTGCCGCTAGCGCCTCAGGATATTATCACCGCCGAACGCGAGCAGTGGCCCGAATCAGCCTTAAGCTTACAACTCAGTAGCCATCCGCATTTTGTTAACGGCCCAGTATTTAGCCGTTTGGCCGACCGTTACAGCCAAAAAAGCTTACTCGATCAGCTCCAAGTCCCAACGGCACCTTGGACACTTGTCGATGATAAGACCAACGTCGAAAACTTGTATCAAGCCTTTGGCCCACGCGTGTTGATGAAACGTCGCACGGGCGGTTACGATGGTAAGGGCCAATATTGGTTAAAGCAAGCCGAAGCAGGTGACATCCCCCATGATTGGCGCAACTTAGCCATTGCCGAGCAAGCAATTAACTTCGATGAAGAAGTCTCCTTAGTCGGCGTACGTACCCGTGAAGGTCAATGCGTGTTTTATCCATTAACACTCAACCTGCACCAAGATGGCATTTTGATGGCCTCAATTTCGCCACTGACTCGTCTGAATCACCTGCAAGCGCAAGCGGAAGGCATGCTGAGCGCTATTATGCATGAGCTGGAATATGTCGGCGTGATGGCGATGGAATGTTTCCGAGTTGGCGATAAGCTGCTGGTTAACGAGTTAGCGCCGCGGGTACACAACTCAGGCCATTGGACCCAAGCGGGTACCCATATGGATCAATTCCAACTGCATTTAAGAGCTTTGAGTGGGATTGCTATTCCGCAGCCACAGGTGAACTTTCAATGCGTGATGGTCAATCTGATCGGTATTGATAACGATCCTCGCTGGTTAAGCTTGCCTAATGCTGAGCTCTATTGGTACAACAAAGAGGTTCGCCCAGGCCGTAAAGTCGGGCACTTAAATCTTTCAGTGCCTAATACGGGCGTGTTAACAGATAGTATTAGCGCGTTGCAAACTTGGATGCCAAGCCAATACCAAGCGCCCCTTGCGTGGATTTTAGCCGAGTTTGCTAAAGCCTAACCGAGCCGCGCAAATCACTGATAAGGGAATATATTTATTCCTTTATCAGTGAATTTATCAACTTCGTTATATACTTATTCTTACTCAGCGTGAATGAGTTAGTGATGTGGCGATTCAATCAGACTAACCGGAGCACGAATAAAGGAACTGCCGAGTGAAATTAAGGGATAATTTTAAACGTAAAACTATTGACCGCTTAGACTATCGCTATCACCTCTTATTGTTGATTGTACCGATAGCGCTTTTCGTTTCATTGTTCGTTTTTAATGCTCCGACAGAAGGCTGGACTATTCTCCCTCTGCTGTTTGTGTGCCTAATCTATGTCATTGCCTACAGCTTAATCTACTATCTCCACCAAGGGCGTTTAACTCGCCTATGGCAACATCTAGAGCAAGTCGTGAACATTAACGATGCCATTTACGAACTTGCCCACCTGTCGAGTCAGTATAAAAATGAACATGCATTTCTCGATGCCCTGTTGAATAAAGCCGTCTCTATTATTAACGGTGCAGAAATGGGCAGCATTATCAAAGTCAATGAAGATAACCATAGACTGCATTTCGAGTCAGTAGTTGGACTCGATCTTAATAAGCTAAAACAATTGAATTTTTCCCTTGAACAATCCTTCGAGTATCGACTCACCAAGGGTAAATGTGACCGTGTAGTCGTTGTGGATGATATGAAAAATATCAATGCCGCAAGCACGCTAACAGATGAACAGCAACAGGTGCTGCTTACAGCAGCCAAGCAACCGATACGCTCCACTCTCTCCAGCCCAATACGGATTGATGGCAAACTTTACGGTATGCTGAATCTCGATAGCAGTAGTGTTGGCGCCTTTAACGACTACGACCGTAATTTGGTCTCTATTCTTACCCACGAGGCCAGCAACGCCATTGCCCTGTATCAAAAGTCATTACAAATCACTAAACTCGCCAACTTCGACAACTTAACCGGACTCTATAACCGTAAAAACTTCGAAGATGCCCTGCAACATTGGCAACCTAAGGCTCAATTAGGCAGCTTTTTAGTGATCATTGATATGGATAATCTCAAAATTATCAATGATCAACAGGGACATCAGGTCGGCGATGTGGCAATAAAAGAAGTCGCTAAAACAATCCTAGGTTTCTGGAAACACAAAGGCATTATCTCTCGGTTTGGTGGCGATGAGTTTGTCGCCCTATGCCATGGCCCGCTTGAATTACTCGAAAACGATCTGGATGCCATGCGCCTTAAGTTACATCATGAGTCGCCGCTAAATCTCAATTTTAGTGTAGGCATCGCCCCTTACGATAATGATTGGGCTAAGTCTTTTAAACAGGCTGATAATGCAATGTATGAGCAAAAGCGCGGTAAAAAACAGGCCGTTAATGCACTCGAAGCCATAGCGGCTAATAATCAGCTGCCGCAATAAACATTCGGCAACAGCTTATAGTCAATAAGCTCCTCGTACATGGGCGCAAGGTTAATCAAAAAATAGTCGCCATAACCAAGAAGAATCTAAATCCTCCTTGCAGGTTTTATACTGAGCCGCATAACGTTTGGCTCTATCATCCACCTTAGCTGCAACCTTGACTAACCAAGCCTTAGACTTATAAGAGCCTCGACGATAACCTCCCCAACCTTCGTGGTAATTGAGGTACTGCGCCTTCGCATCCCATTTAGAAATTCCATTGATTTTATTGGTCTTGTAAATAAACCAGCCCATAAAATCCATGGCATCATCAAAATTACTGCGCGAAGACCAACTATTACCAGTCTCGCGAACATAGTCATCCCACGTCATGGATTTGGCCTGCGCATAACCATAGGCATCACTGGCTCGGCCAATGGGAATAAAGCCTAAAAAGTACTGCATAGGCGGCGCCGCATTATGTTTAAACGAGCTTTCTTGATACATCATTGCCAGAGGCACATGCACGGGTACGCCCCATTTATCGCGGGTATCCTTAGCGGCCTCGTACCATGAACGATGTTCTTGAAAAATATCGCAAAGGTTGTCAGGAGATTTTGGCGGAGAAGTGGCGCAACCAGACAGAAAACCTATGGATGCACATAACAGAGTTGTCGAAAGCCATTTCATTAAGCGCTTGTTCTCCAAAGAAGTAAAACTTGCCCATCATCGCACAGTGATAGAATGAGGCAAAGCACCAATCCTGTTTTTGGCGCTAAGATCACCTTCGCGCCTATTTCCAGGTCATACTCATTAACAGAAATGACAATCCATTGTTAAAACGAACTATTTTGTTTCAGGACTTAAATCAAACTGACATTCATGATTTTCTTGTTGCCACACACCAGGCTCCCAATAGTTGGTATCTTTACCCATGTAGCGTTTATCCGTGTGGAATAATGCCCCTATGTGGTAACGCTGGTGCCCTTCGACCACTAACGTAAAGGTTTTTGGCGTTCGCGCACTAAGGGACACCCCAAGGGATGGAGCATCAATTAACTCGGCAACGGTAAACTCATATTCCCCAGGTGCTAATTGATAATTAGGCTTTGAGACCACAGGCTTACCATCTAGATGAGTCACCACCACTCGATACCAATGGGTACTAGCATCGGGTTGTAAATAGCCCGATACCGTACCACAACTTAAATCATCTTCAGGGGATGAAGCGCAACCTGAGAGTAACGCAGTAGACCCAATCAAACTGGCAGCGAGAATAAATGTCCGCATCTTCACACCTTGACTCATTAGGCTGGCGCGCCGAAATAGTCAGTCAGATAATCATCAAAGGATACCGCACTTTGCGCCGCTTCGATGTCCGCTTGCTTGTTAAGCGATGCTTGTGCCTCAGCTTGATAATCGCTGACAACCTCAGCTGATAAGGGGTAATCCATAAAATATTGATGATATTGCTGTGCCAGTGACATCACCCACTGCCCATGATCTTGCCCCTTGGTTACCAATTGCTGAAGCACTTGGCCCGACAAGGTTTTGTGTGGGTCATTTACAGCTTCACGCCAATGGGCTAAGGCCACTTGGTAATCCTGTTTATCACCATCGAGTAACTTAGCCAATGAGTCCAAATGCTCAAAGAGATCCAAGAGCCACGTCTGCAATGGCCGCGTACCCGAATCGGTCATCAGCTCAAGCCCTGGCTTGCGGCCTTCAAGCACAACTGACTTTAAGTTAGCACTTAAACGAGCTTCCTCTGCCGCATCTGATTTAGGAGAATCTGTTAATAAACAATAGAGTAAGAACAAGTCGAGGAAACGCACTTGGCTAGCCTCAATCCCAATCGGGCTAAAAGGGTTCACATCTAATGCACGTACCTCAATATATTCCACCCCTGCGCGGGCAAGTGCTTCAGAGGGTTTCTCACCACTTTTTGTCACCCGTTTAGCGCGGATAGGCGAGTAAAATTCGTTTTCAATTTGCAGCACATTAGCATTGAGTTGACGATATTCACCATCCACCTTGACGCCAATATTGGCAAAATTTGCCGATGGCATCTTAATTGCCGCTTTAATCCCCGCCAAATACTCAGGCAGAGAATTATAACTAATATTGAGATCTTCTTGCTCTTTATTGGTATAGCCCAAATCGCTCATCCGTAGCGACGTTGCATAGGGTAAATACAGTGTGCCGCGTCCCGACTTTTCAAAACGTAAATCGGTCTTTTGACCCTTGATAAATGAGCTACACAACGCTGGAGAGGCGCCAAACAAATAAGGCAACACCCAGACCAAACGGCGATAATTGCGGATAAGTCCAAAGTAAGACTCGGAGATAAAATCCTCAAAGCTCAAGCCTTTATCGCTCAGTTCATAGAGGCGTTGCCACAATTCCCGCGATACCGAGAAGTTAAAATGCACCCCAGAAATAATCTGCATCAAAGCGCCGTAACGATAAGTTAAGCCCTTACGATACAAGGTTTTCATCTTACCCGTGTTCGACTTACCGTACCGAGCAATGGGGATATTCGCCTCATCTTTTACATAGCAGGGCATGCTCACGGGCCAAAGACGCTGACCATGCAAATGCCGCACACTATAGGCATGGGTCTGGGTCAAGCCTTGCAATAGCGGCTCAACCTGATTATTCACCGGAGTAATAAATTCAAGCAGTGCTTCACTGTAGTCAGTTGTAATACGCGAGTGAGTCAAGGCCGACCCTAACTCGATGGGGTGACCATCTAGCGCAAGGTAGCCAGATTCATCAATACGTAGCGCCTCACGCTCAATTCCACGTTGCATGCCAAGGAGTGCGGCGCGCCCTTGAGCGTCCGAGAAATGTTGTACTAATTCATTGAATGGCTTCAATTTGCGCTTCTCTGATTGGTGGTTCGCTATCGCGACAAGGTTAACAGTCAGACCTTTATTTTGAGGCTTATCTTTCAAAATACGCCTCAAAATAAATCTAAACCTGTCCATGGGGCAAGCCAAATTACATTCTTCTGCGATTAAACGCGGACGGTGACAGCTAATGCTGTCACCGTCATACACTTTAACACTTTAGACAACAGCCACTTTGTGCTGCACGATTAACTTGTCTGCAATTTATACCCAAACAACCTAAAGAGGTTGAAACTCGTATCTTTGGGTTTGTTAGATATATATAAGGCCAAAAAGCTAATTTACAATACTAAAGTTTCAATTGGATAGCCTAAAGTTGCTAAATCCGCTTCAATTTTAGCCTTGTCACCCACAACCAAGATGATCATTTGTGAGATATCTAGCTCGGAAGCCGCGAGGGCATTGAGTTCATCTTTTGTTACAGTATTTATAATTTTGTCCTGCTCGGTAGTAAAATCTTGGCTTAATTGATAACGCTGAATCATCCGCATAAAACCCGCCTTCTGATAAGGCGTCTCATAATCCAACGCCTGCCCTTGGGAAACCGAGTTTCGCATAAAGGTCAGCTCCGCATCAGTCATCCCTTGCTGCTGATAAGCTTTGATTTCTTTAATAAACTCATTTAAGGCTTTAGCAGTTACATCAGTACGCACATCGCTAGAGGCGATAAACTCCCCCGCTTCACCCGCTCCCGAGAAACTTGTACGCGCGCCATAGGTATAGCCCTTATTCTCACGTAGGTTAAGGTTAATACGACTATTAAAAGCCCCCCCAAGAGGGTAGTTCATTAAATACGATTTAAAATAATTGCCTGTTGCATCATAGGGTAAGGCGCGTTTCGCAATATTGATCACCGACTGTGCAGCGCCGGGTTTATCAATCACATAAATAGTGCCCCCTTTAAGAGCAGGGAATGATTTGAGCGGCGGCAATACACTGGCCTCACCTTGCCATTGACTTAATCCTGCAAGTTTTGATAACAATGCGCTTTCAGGCAGATTTGCCACAGTAATAATTTTGGCATTAGCACCACGATACTGCTCGGCGTAAAATGCTTTCACATCCGCAAGTGTCAGCGCGGCTACTGAATCTAACGTTCCCGCATCACTCACCCCAAGGGCGTTATTGTTACCATAGAGCAAGCTATACAGCGCAGCATTGGCCTGATAGCTAGGATCAGACTGCATATGTTGAATTTGCTGTAATTGTTGCTGCTTCACGCGAGTAAAATCGGCCTCATCGAAGGCTGGCATAAATAGCTTTTCTTCTAAGATGGCTAAGGTTTCATCCAAATGCTCGGTGAGCGCTGAAACTTTAATCGTGCTTTGATATTCCGAAGCACTAAAATCGACCGTGCTACCTAACATCTCAAGCGCCTGTGACAATTGTTCACTGCTACGCTTTTGGGTCGATTCATTGAGCATTTCCGCAGTTAAGCTTGCCAGTCCCGCCTTTTCGACGGGGACGAGTCGATGACCACCGTTAAGATAAATCACCAACTCAACCGTTGGTGTCTCGGCGCTTTGAGTGCCCATCACTTCAATGCCATTGGCTAACTTACTGGTCCAGATTTGCGGCACTTTCAGCACAGGCGCAGCCCCCGTTGCGGGCATTTTTGAACGATCAAAGCTTGAAACCAATTTAGCGGTAGGTAATTCACCTTCAACCGCCGTTTGGGCGACCGGCAGCGTTTGGGCAGTGAAGTTATCGGGATGGGCAACTAAGGCCTTCATACCCTGCGGCACCACACTCATCACCACCATAGGTTTGTCTTTGATGTATTTTTTAAATACGCGCATCACATCGTCTTTAGTGACATTAACGTAACGAGCAAGGTCAGAAGCTATTTTATTCGGCTCACCAAACAAGGTTTGATTTAGCGCCAAAGTCGATACTTTTCCTTTGACACTTTGCAGACCAAATATGCTATCGGCCTCAAACTGGACTTTTACTTTTTGCAAGTCTTCGTCGGTCACGCCGCGCTGCTCGAACTCATTAATAGATGCCAAGATCCGCTGCTCAAGCTCAGCAAGCGTCGTCTCTTTTTGTGGATTAGCTAGGGCGTAAATCGACATCTGGCATGCCAACTCCTGACAAGGTTGGCTCACGCTGGCCTGCACTGCATAACCATCCTTCACCAGATTTTTATAGATTAATGAGGTTTTCCCCCCACCTAAAATATTGGCTAATAAATCCAGCGCAGCCTCATCGGGATGACTGGCATACACAGTCGGAAAACCTATACGGATCAGTGGTAAATGTACGTTATCTTCCATCGAAATATAGCGGGTCTTATCAAGCGTAACTAAGGTCTTAGGTTCGGACTGAACCTCTGGGCCTCGGGGGATTTCGCCAAAGTATTTATTAACCCAAGCTAAAGCTTGCTGCTCATCAAAATCGCCACCAATCGTCAGCGTTGCATTATTAGGGCCGTACCAGCGCTGGAAAAAGTGCTTAACATCATCCACTGTGGCGCGGTTAAGATCCTCAGGCCAGCCAATAACAGGCCAGGAATATGGATGCCCAACTGGAAACATAGCTTGATTAAAACGCTCGCTCATTCGGCCATAGGGTTGATTATCAATCCGTTGAGCGCGCTCATTTTTTACCGTCTCACGCTGCACTTCAAATTTCTCACTGGTCAGCGCTGGCAATAAAAAGCCCATACGGTCAGACTCAAGCCACAGCATTTTTTCGAGCTGATTGCTAGG
This sequence comes from Shewanella sp. Sh95, assembly GCF_001308045.1. Taxonomy (NCBI): domain Bacteria; kingdom Pseudomonadati; phylum Pseudomonadota; class Gammaproteobacteria; order Alteromonadales; family Shewanellaceae; genus Shewanella; species Shewanella sp. Sh95. Next base: position 9,631 of record NZ_LGYY01000236.1, on the reverse strand, counting down.
GACTGTCTCAAAATAGTTGGTTCTATCAGTATTAGTGGAACCGTTAAGCATTCCACCCGCCTCGGTCACCACCTCAAAATGCTGCTCATCGGCAACGTGCTCTGAGCCTTGGAACATCATATGTTCAAACAAATGAGCGAACCCAGAGCGACCAGCGAGTTCACGGGCTGAGCCGACATGATAAGTCACATCAACATGCACTAGAGGATCAGAGCGATCCTGATGCAAAATTACGGTAAGGCCATTAGCAAGCTGATATTTTTTATAGGGAATACCGACTTGTGAATCTGTGAGTTGCACATTTTCAATTAACCTTATACCTGTAGGTATTTGGGTTGAAGTTTCAGAGGCGCAGCCTGCAAGTGCAGCGGAAATCGCAACCGCTAGTATCCATTTTTTCAAAGTATTCCCCTTATACATCAATGGGCTAAAAATTAGCTCAGCTCAAAACCTTTTATCCACAATCACTTAAGACGCTTAAATATCAGTAAAGTTCCAAGTAATACAATGACTTCCTTTACTAAATCCCGCCCTTTAACCGAACAACTGCGTTAATAAATCAACCAAGCCAGTGTAATGTCACTGCAGCTACCATAAGATAACGAACTGTTTTACCGATAAAAATCATACTAAACGCGGGTAACATGGGTAGCTTTAACCAACCCGCAAGTAAACATAATATATCCCCGATAATCGGTGCCCACGACAGTAATAAGGACCACACGCCATAACGCTCGATAAGTGTTAAGGCTTTGGCATGTTTGCCTTCACTCAATGCCTCTGGGGACTTCGCAAACCGCCCTAAACGTCCAAGATAAAAACTTGTCATCGCCCCTAAGGTATTACCAATACTGGCTACAGCAACTAATGCTAACCAAGCTTGCGGGGCTTTATTTAACAGGGCGACGAGCAAAACTTCAGATCCACCCGGTAACAAGGTGGCCGCCAAAAAAGCTCCCAAAAACATGACAATTAAGTCAGACATAAAAGCTTACTCTATGAAATTAATATTTTTTTACATTAAATATTGGGTTACAACCTTGACGTTAAAACGATGTAAAAACCAACTATTTCACAACAAACTCATTTATCACAATAAGTTATAAGAAAATCGGTTTGTTATAACCCTGTCACTGCCGATACAATGCCTTTAATGGCAGAAATTGTCCTGTACCTGACGCGCCGCTTGGTATAAGTTCATTTACTTCAAGTGGATACACATACTAGCATCTCAGGTCTATGGGCTTGTAATGATATATTTTTGGAAAACGCATGATCCTTCAAACTATTAGCCGCATCCCTTTTTGGCAAAAAGTCCTCACAGGCTTTATCTTAGGTGCGCTCGTTGGCGTGTTATTAGGCGAAAGCGCAACTGTGCTTAAACCGCTTGGCGATCTATTTATTAGCGCGATTAAAATGCTAGTTGCGCCACTGGTCTTCTGCGCTATCGTGGTAAGTATTACCTCGCTAGGCTCTCAAACCAATCTAAAACGCTTAAGCCTTAAGACCTTAGGCATGTTTATGCTAACAGGTACAATCGCCTCGTTAATCGGCTTAGCCGTTGGTTCGCTTATTGATATGGGCGGCACGATGCAACTGGCCACCACTGAAGTGCGTGAGCGCAATATACCCGGGTTTGCGCAGGTGCTACTCGATATGATCCCTGTCAATCCATTTGCCTCACTGGCCGAAGGTAAAGTACTGCAAATTATTGTGTTTGCTGCTTTAGTCGGGATTGCCATCAACAAGGTCGGCGAGAAGGCTGAGCCGCTTAAACGCACAATTGAAGCGGGCGCCGAAGTGATATTTCAACTGACTCGCATGGTGTTAAAACTCACCCCAATTGGTGTATTTGGTTTGATGGCTTGGGTGGTGGGTGAATATGGTTTATCGACCCTATTACCTCTAGGTAAGTTTATCGCCGCAATCTATATTGCAGCCCTGATACATATGATTTTTGTGTATGGTGGCTTTGTGAAATTTGCAGGCTTAAGCCCTATGCAATTTTTCCGCAAGGCTATGCCTGCGCAATTAGTGGCTTTTAGTACCTCTTCAAGCTTTGGCACGTTGCCTGCCAGTACTAGAGCAGTTGAAACCATGGGCGTTTCTAAGCGCTACAGCGCCTTTGTTATGCCGCTCGGTGCCACCATGAACATGGATGGCTGTGGTGGTATCTATCCTGCAATTTCGGCTATTTTTATCGCGCAGATTTACGGCATTCCACTCGATACCTTAGATTATGTGATGATTGCCGTCACCGCCACGGTTGCCTCTGTCGGTACTGCTGGCGTGCCAGGCAGCGCAATGGTGATGTTAACAGTGACCTTAGGTGTGATTGGGTTACCGCTCGAAGGTATTGCCTTTATCGCCGCAATCGACCGTATTATCGATATGATCCGCACCGCGACGAACGTAACTGGCGATATGATGACCGCCGTTGTGATTGGTAAATCAGAAAATGAGTTGGATATTGAACAGTTTAATGCCAAGGATACTCAAACATCGTTAGCCTAATACCTAGGATTGAATCTCTGTATACAAAAAACCACCTTAACTAAGGTGGTTTTTTTAGCCCTTTTAAAAGCCATGCATGCTGGTGCTCACCCTAAACCAACCAGCAATACTGTTACGTTGCGCCAAGGTTTTTGTCACCTCATGAGGAAAACGCTCGCTTAAGAAAATCACAAAGTGCCCCATTTTTGGCGCTATACGTTCAATCTCATTATCGGCTTCATCGTAAATAATCAGCTCGCCGCAGTCTGCTGGCGTCCAATCCGGATTTAAGAAAAACACCGTAGTTAAGATGCGGTTTTGACTGCCTTTTAGCGCATCCACATGCTTCTTATAAAAAGCGCCGGGTTGATACACAGCATAATGACTTTCATAGTCAAACAACCCCATAAATAAGCGACGATTGAGCCCATCCTTTAATTGCATCATCAAATCCAAATAGAGTGAATCAGGCTCATGCTGCTCCTCTAACCACTGAATACGATCACGACGAATATCGGGGTTAAGTTGTTGTTCTGCACCACGTCCGATGGAGGCCGCTTTCAACTCATGTATTTCTGTTGTTCGAACTTTATCCAGCAATACTTGGCTTATATGACTAGGAACTAACTCGGGTAAAAAGATATAGCCTTTGTCTACCAAGGCGTCAGCGATCACATCCAGCACTGCTTCACTTAATTGCGAAACCATTAATGCTACATCCAATATAAAGAGGCTACGCTTTAGCTGTACTCAAGGGCTCAAAGGAGGGGAAACTGAGCCTGATTTTCGAGGGGCGTCGATACGGGATAAAGAAGTTATCCCACAGTCAAATGTGGCGGGATTTTAGAGTAAAGATTATCGAAAAACAATAGCGTAAAAAAAGGCTTGATAGGTTGCCCTACCAAGCCTTTGGCCCTTTTTACAATGACTCGTTTAGTCGACTAAACCACGACGTTTTAATAAGGCATCGGTCGTAGGTTTTTGACCAGTAAAGTGGATGTAATTCTGCATCAAATCTTCGCTGTTGCCTTTAGACAATACCGCTTCACGGAACTTATCGCCGTTTTCAGCTTTTAAGCCCCCATGTTGGCCCATATAGGCGAAAGCATCGGCGGCAAACACTTCTGTCCACAGGTAAGCGTAATAACCGGCTGAATAGCCACCCGAGAAGGCATGGCTAAAATAGCTCGACTTATAACGCGGTGGGATCGGCGCGAAATCGAGGCCGTGTTTGGCTAACACTTGATGCTCAAACTGTTCCACATCCTTGATTTGGGTGTCGGCACCAATCGAATGCCATTCCATATCCAGTAATGCAGCCGCTAAATACTCAACGGTATCAAAACCTTGACCAAATTTATTCGAAGCTAAGATTTTATCGAGTAAGGCTTTAGGAATAGGTTCACCAGTTTGGTAGTGTTTGGCGTAATTGGCAATGACCGCAGGGTCAATGTTCCAATCTTCGTTAACTTGAGACGGAAACTCCACAAAGTCGCGCGCCGTAGAGGTGCCCGCCACACTTGGGTATTTCACCTTGGAGAATAAACCATGCACCGCATGACCAAATTCATGGAACATAGTGGTCACTTCATCGAAGGTCATCAAGGTTGGGCCGTCAGCAGGTTTCGGGATATTCAGGGCGTTATACACGACCGGTTTAGTACCGAGTAGTCCGCTCTGAGTGACAAACTCATCCATCCAAGCGCCGCCGCCCTTGCCTTCACGGGCATAAGGATCGAGATAGAACAGGCCAATTGAGCTGTTGTCTTTATCGAAAACCTCAAAGGCGAGCACATCGCTATGCCATACTGGTAAATCGGTGCGAGGTTTAATGCTAATGCCGTAGAGTTTGTGCATTGCGAAGAACAAACCATCCTTGAGCACTGAATTGAATTCAAAATAAGGTTTGATGCTGCTCTCGTCGAGGGCATACTTTTGTTGGCGCACTTTCTCGGCGTAATAAGCCCAATCCCAAGGTTGTAATTCAAAATTGCCACCAGCTTTTTTGATTTCAGCTTGGATATCCGCCGCATCTGCCTTAGCGTGAGCCAACGCCTTAGGCGCCAAGTCATCTAAAATTTCATACACTGCGCTTGGCGTTTTAGCCATTTGGTCGGCCACGGCATAGGCAGCCCAAGTATCAAAGCCGAGTAAATTAGCTTTCTTGGCGCGCAGCTGCGCCATCTTCACGATTAAAGGGCCATTGCTAGCAACGGCGCGGTGGGCCGAGGTTTCCCAGACTTTTTGGCGCAGTTCACGATTATTTAAACTGGCTAAAATAGGCTGACGCGTCGTGTTCACTAAGGTAATCAAGTAACCCGTTTTACCCGCTGCTTGCGCTGCGGCCGCTAAGGTCGCGATTTCACTGTCAGATAAACCGTCTAGCTGTGCCTTGTCTGTCACGACAATCACATCGTCTTTAAATGACTTTAAGCTGTTTTGGGAAAACTCAGTCGCAAGGGTGGCCAACTCAGCGTTGAAATCACGCATTTGGGCTTTATCGGCATCGGATAATTTGGCCCCAGCACGCACAAACTGCTCGTAATAAAACTCGACTAGGCGCTTATCTTCAGCATTTAACGTGTCACGTTGTTGATACACGGTTTCAACACGTGCAAATAAGCTTGGATCTAAATAAATGTTATCGCGATGAGCCGATAACTTAGGCGCTAAATCCGCCTCCGTTTTTTGAAAATTATCATCGGAGATCAAACCCGCGAGGTTAAAGAAGGTGCGTGACACTCGAGTCAACAACCCACCCGACGTTTCCATAGCTAAAATGGTATTCTCAAAGGTCGGTGCCTGTTTATTGCCAATAATGGCGGCGATTTCAGCCTCGTGCTCTTTTATCCCCTGCGCAAAGGCGGGGGCATAATCCGAGCTCTTGATCAAATTAAACTGCGGAGCTTGATCTTGTAATGGACTCTTGCTTAATAACACATTGGTCGCATCTATTTGAGCTGATGTTGAAGCAGCTTTGGCTGCAACAGCATTAGTAGCTTCAGAATTTACAGCAGAATTTTCAGAACAGGCGCCCAATAACAACGCCGCGGTAACAGCGGTAAAAATAACAGACTTACGCATATTAACTCCCTTAAGTGTCACTGCCCTGTCTTTATATTTTTTAAGTGAAAGGTGCGAGTAACGGATTTTGGCTTCTCTTCCAACGAGTGCATCTTCAAGGCACTGTCGTCGATGCACAACCTTAGCAAGTTAACCGCCATTCAGCCAAGCTTTCGACCAACGTATTCAAGGCTAAATTGTATCGCTTTATGTGTGACGAACCTCAAATAACATCATCAAGCGAGCACCACTGCCATGCCCACATTACATCTGAATAACAAAAATTATAAACAACATGATAAATATAAAAATAATTTAATTTAAAAATAATAAGTTACCTAAGAACAATTATAAAAACGCTAAAGGTTAACGCGATAACGATATAAAAATCGGCTTAAAACCAAACCATTTAAATAACAAATATTAATTATTTTTAACATACAACCAATCCAAGTGTTTATCCAATAGACAAACAAAAATCACGTCATATATCGGTTGTAATTTAATCAATCGAATTCATTGTCACAATTTAATACAGCCTTTATCCAATTAATGTCACATTCAGATCATCAAATGTCTTTATAATCCTGTTCGTTAACTTAATGCTTCTGTAACTAATCGTTTTCAGAACAGTTTCAGAATATAAGTTAACAGGATGATGGGCATGCTCAAAAATAGAGCATGTATTAGGGTCACATAAATATAAATAGAGAAAACTATGTTAAATAAAAAACTACTCGCAGTGATGATCACTGCCGCCCTTGGTGTAAGCGCCTGTGGCTCAGATGATGAGCCAATTGTTCAAGCGGATTTACGTGTACTAGAAACCACCGATCTGCACACGAATATCATGGATTTCAACTACTACAGTGGTAAAGAAGACCCAACAATTGGTCTCGCGCGTACCGCAAGTTTAATTCATGCGGCTCGTCAGGAGTCCAAAAACAGTGTGCTCGTTGATAACGGCGATCTGCTTCAAGGCAGTCCAATGGGCGACTATATGGCTAAAGTCGGCCTGCAAATGGGTGATGTTCATCCGGCTTATAAAGCGATGAACCTACTAGATTATGAAGTGGGGAATATCGGGAATCACGAATTTAACTATGGTTTAGACTTTTTAAATAAATCACTTCATGGTGCTAAATTTCCTTATATTAACGCCAACGTATATTGTGCTGATGAAAACGGTTGTTGGAATAATGTGAAAAAAGGTGAGCATTTATTCACCCCATATATCATTAAAGAAAAACAAATTATCGATAACGAAGGAAATAACCAAACCATTAAGATTGGTTATATTGGTTTTGTGCCGCCACAAATCTTATTGTGGGATAAACAAAATCTTACTGGCAAAGTTAAGGTTGAAGATATCGTCGAGACAGCAAAGAAATATGTGCCTGAAATGAAGGCGAAAGGCGCTGATTTGATTATCGCGATCCCCCACTCTGGTATCGGTTCAACAGAGAATCCTGGCGATCCAATGGCGGAAAACGCTACCTACGCGTTAACGAATGTAAAAGATATTAATGCCATTATGTTTGGTCACAGCCACTCCATCTTCCCCGATGCCAAATATGCCGACCTACCTAATACAGATGTGACTAAGGGTCTATTAAACGGCGTCCCAGCCGTCATGCCTGGACGTTGGGGTGATAACTTAGGTGTGGTTGACTTTAAACTAGAGCGTAAAGACGATAAATGGGTGGTACTTAGTGCAACGACTAAGGCTCGTCCTATCTATGATGGCGCAACTAAAACGCCATTAGTGGAAGCAGACGCTGCCATTCATGATGCAGTCGCCGCCGAGCACCAAGGCACGCTTGCCTTCGTGGATGAGCCAATTGGGGTTGCTGCCGCCGATATGTATAGCTTCTTGACCTTAGTGCAGGACGATCCAACGGTGCAAATCGTTTCCGATGCACAAATTGCCAACGTCAAAGCCAAACTCCCTGAAGCGCTAAAAGATCTGCCTGTATTATCGGCCTCTGCGCCATTCAAAGCCGGCGGACGCCATGGCACAACCAGCGATGCAGACCAATACGTACAGGTGGATAAAGGCGCATTAACCTTTAAAAATGCTGCTGATCTTTATCTCTATCCTAATACCATGGTGGCGGTAAAGGCCACAGGTGCAGAGCTGAAAGACTGGCTGGAATGTTCCGCTAACCAGTTTAAGCAAATCGACCCAACCAAGACTACGCCGCAGGAGTTAATCAACTGGGATGGTCACCCAACCTATAACTTCGACGTACTCGATGGTTTAACTTATAAAATTGATGTCACTCAACCAAGTAAGTTCGACCGTGACTGCGCTGTTGTCAACGCCAATGCTAACCGTATCGTCGATTTAAGCTATACCGATGAAAATGGTAAAGTATTCACTGGCGAAGAATTTGCAGCCAAAGAATTTATCGTGGCCTCAAATAACTATCGCGCCTTTGGTGGTAAGTTCGCCGGTACAGGCAGTGACCATGTGGTTCTGGAACTGCCAGATACCAACCGTGAAGCCTTAGCGGCCTATATCACGGCGCAATCTAAGTACAATGAAGCAACAGGCAAGTACGAAGGCATGGTAAACCCAAGTGCTGACTACAACTGGGATTTCAAAACCATCAACACGAATGTGACCCTTGATATTCGCTTCCAAACCCAAGATAGCGATAAAGCCGCAACCTTTATCGAAGCGAATAAACAACGCGAAATGACCAAACTGAGTAAAGATGAACTCGGTTTTGCCGTGTACCGCATCAACCTAAGCCAGGATAAAGCAAAGTAATTTGCATTACTTCCACTTAGATTAAGTTAAAGAGAATTAGGTTTAACCTAGCTTCGTGCTTTGGATCAGAAAAGGCTCTTCGTGAGCCTTTTCTTTTAGTTTCATCCCTGCATGCTCTAAACCTTAACAAAATAAACTAAATGAGTTTATTCCTTTGCCATCTAAGGTTTTGTGTAATCCGCTATCTCACTTATCATTAATACGTGATATAAACGAAGAGAAAGCTTATGAAATCCCCTTCTATACTGTGTGCATCAACCCTATTGCTTGCCAGCCTGCAACCCGTTTGTGCCGAAGTCATTCTACAGCTTCCAGGCGATGTCGAGCTGCTCACCGTAAATGGACAAAAGCCATTAAACACCTCACCTGTTACGCTAAGTAATGGATTGAACCAAATCGCTTTTCGCTACAATGCTCAATACCGTAAACAGGCAAATTCAGTACGCAATCAATCGGACGTGCTGATCATTCGCTTTAATCAAACAGACCAAGAATTACATCTCAAACTGCCCAATATAGATTCGGCTAAGGCTGCAAAGCAATTCGATGAGTTACCATTACTCATGCTTTTAGATAAGCATAATCAAGTGATTGCGTTCGACCAAGATAGATTAGTGAAAAACGGGTTACAGATAGGGCGAAACTTCGAGCAGGAAATCTTTCAGTATAATCAGGGACAACATCCCGCCTCGATAACGTTTACCACTCAGCAAAGCCTGCCTCAAGTATCAACGACAACGAGTGCACCAACTCTGCCTGCCACCTCTTCTGCGACGTCCACTATAGTTACCACCACAGCAGTCGCATCCACAGCTGCAATAACACAAAGCACAGCGCCTGATTCACCAACTCAAGCCGAAATCAGCCATATGCTGGATTATTGGTATCACCTCGCCGATGACGTCACTAAAGCAAAGTTCAAAGCCAAAATTAATGGGCAATAAGCTTATTCGTTACTTTTTGCGCAGCAGCAAACTAGCATGGTCACGCTAACCCCAATTCAGAATAGAGCAGCCTAGGTTGCTCTTTTTATTGACCTGATGTTATGAGGCTAAATTTTAAGAGTAACCCAATCTGAAATGGTATCTAAGGGAGAATGTAAAAGTGAAAAAAGCAGAAAATGAAAACACCAAATGCAAAAAAGCCAGCTTATTCAGCTGGCTTCATTGTTTAATTAGGCGCTTGGCGATGACCTACTCTCACATGGGGAGACCCCACACTACCATCGGCGCGATTGCGTTTCACTTCTGAGTTCGGGATGGGATCAGGTGGGACCACAATGCTATTGTCACCAAGCAA
>NZ_LGYY01000270.1:0-45156 GCF_001308045.1 Shewanella sp. Sh95 | reverse complement strand
TGATTGTATTGCTTCCAGTTGATTGTTTTATAGCGAGGTTTTGACACGATTGATGGGTGAGTTGATAGGCTATGCCGATCAGATCACCAGCTATGGTTTTAGTTCAACTGATTTAGGAAACAAAGCCTCAATTAGTTATTCTGAAGACCATATTAAGGGGCGTGTTGCAGGCGTAGAAGAAATTCTGGCGAAGATAAAAAACCACATTAACGCTTTAAGCAAACAGCGAGAAGATGCTAAGACAGTATTTGAAAGCCATCTTTGGTTAAATCCTGAACTGCTTTCTAAAGTGATTGCGAGTTTAGATAACGCCCTTGAATACAGCCATAAATTATCCAATCGTCTGGTAAAAGTGAAACAGGGCTTTGAAGCCTTGCCACGGGAACAAGAAGTTGATTTGTCGGACACTAGCATTTCAGTTGATGCAGTGTTAGAGGGTGAACTCTGTGAATGAACAAAAACCAACACAGCAGGCTCCTGCACTTAATATTTTAGCTGGTTTGGAGCGGCAGTTAGTTGATATTGATTTATTACCTGATTCGTTGGTGTCAGCTGTAGTTACCCTTCCAGGAGGCGATTTATCTACTCGCTGTATGACTATCGCATTATTGCGAAATCAGTTGTTGGCGGGAGAGTCATTGTCACAACCTTGCCCTTGGTTACCTGAGGCAGTTCAGCAAAACATTGTTAGTCTAATTAGCCGTTCAGGTATTGCAACTTATTGTCAAAATAATCCGCAAGTCACCGATGCCTTGATACTGGATTTACTATCTGCTCTTGAAGGTGCGCAGACAAGAGCATTAATCCTTGCTCGGCAATTAGCTCAAATCAAATATAAGCAGGCGCTAGAAGTGCTGAAAGAGGAATTCGCCGCTATCCAAATTAAACGCAATTCAGCCAAACTTAAAAATTCACTTGTTCTTTCAGATGCAAAAAAATTTGAATGTCAGCTCCAGGCTGAATTAGAGGCCTGGTTGCAGTTAATGAATGCTAATGGACAACATCCATTTGCATTGCCATCAGTTTGGGCCGAAAGGTTGGAAGTCTGGCAAATACTTTCAGAGATTTTTGATGATTTAGGTGTGGCCACTGGTCTTGGTTGGGGCCTATCGAAAGGAATGCTGCAAAGCCATGGTTGGATGAACATGGTGCGATTACAGAAGCTGGTCGAGCAAATCCCACAATTGCGTGACGTGATTGAAACCCTGGGGCGCATGAAAGATTGCGACGGTGAGCCCGTGATTGAAGAAATTATCTCTAAGATGAGCGTAACGAAAAAGCGCGATAAAGAGATTTCTATGCCGCTTGTGCCAATGGAAACCAAGGGGATCACTCGCTCTGACTCAATTAGTCGAATGTTGCCTCAAGAAGCGGCTTTTTTGGGGCATCCAGTCCTTAAAAAACTTTGGCATGCCCGACGAGCTGAGCATGCATTGCTCAGTTATGCTGTTGAAGGCACGGACGTCATCACTGAAGAGGTTACATTTGATCAAGAGATTAAGGAAGAAAAAGCCGGCTGCAAAATAAATCGTAACCGTGGTCCCATGATTGTTTGTCTAGATACTTCTGGTTCCATGCAAGGAACACCAGAGAATGTTGCTAAGGCGCTGGTGTTGCAATGTATCAGTGTGGCTAAAACCGAAAAACGTGCTTGTTATGTTTATCTATTTGGTAGTAGGGGAGAAGTGACAGAAATGGAGCTGACACCCGATGCTGAGGGCTTAGAGCGGATGATACTTTTTCTGTCCATGTCATTCGGTGGTGGTACAGATGCAGAGGGGCCACTTAACTTGGCTCTTGAGCAAAGTGATAAAAATAAATGGCATCAAGCAGATATATTGCTCGTCAGCGATGGTGAGTTTGCGGTGTCTTCTGGACTAACCCGTAAAATTAGTCATCGTAAGGATAATAGCGGATTGAGTATTCATGGGGTTGTTATTGGGTCGAGTTTGTCGCCGATGGACAAGATCTGTGACCCGTTGCATCAGTTTTCAAGTTGGTTAGACCTGCAAAATAACGTATATCAGTGATAAGGGAGCACGTGTGACAAAAGCTAAAGATAATTTTGAAAAGGCAATTCAAGATGCTGAATGGATTTTAGAAGCCTATGACCATTTAAACAAAATTGAAGGTAGGGAAAGAGAACCTGAGGAGCTTAAGCGGGCTGCATTGATCATGACCTTAACCGCTTGGGAAACCTATGTCGAAGATGTCATTGAGGAAAAGTTGACAGCAGATTTGAGAACCCTGGCTGGCTCGAATGTCGGAAAATTTATTACATCGACACTGGAAAAAGAACTTTGGTATTTCAATACGCCTAACTCCAAAAATACCAAGGGAATATTTGAGCGTTTTTTATACATAGATGTGACAGAGAAATGGACCTGGATTGATGGTGATATTGAGCAAGTTAAATCCAAACTAAACCAATGGATAAAAAAGCGAGGTGAAGCAGTTCATCGGTCTATTAATGACAAACAAGCGACTCATTTAGTAAGCCGGCCAGATATGAAAAAATGCCTGACTTTTTTTAAAAAACTCGTAGAAACAACAGATTTAGCTATTGAATCAGCATAAAATGAGTAACTGTAAATGAGCATGAAAAGGTCAAACCGTAATAAAACTAATTGCCAATTAATCAGTAAGTAACTAGTTACATTATTGGTTGTAGAAGCCTTGTCTTGCCATGCTACCTTAGCTCGAAAAATACTGCGAAAGTCAACTTGATTGTGATGAATATCAAAGTGCTTAAAGCTTTCGTGAAAAAATACCAATTGTAAGTATTCAATGCACTGATTTTATTGTTAAATGTTTTTACGGTCAGCCATACAGTGGATTGTGGCCCATTTAGGGCGAATAGACGTTAGGAAATCAAAGGGAAATGAAAAAAAAGAATGCAATTCTGATTTTAGAAGCTCCATGGGAGTTGTCTGAGTCAGACCAAAATACAGTCAGTGTTTTACCCTTTTTTCAAGGGTTGGAGCGATTGAGAGGGAATTTTGATCTGTTTCACTCTCACTTCTACGAAGCTAAAAGTTTTGAAATGGCGCTTGATAACCTCACAAGGGTGCAATATGACCGCTGTTACGTGTATATCGCATGTCACGGAGCAGGTAAGCGCCTACACAACATGAATATGGCTAACGCGTTAAAGATTATCCAAACTAAAGCGAAACAAAATAATATCTTAGGTGTGGTCATCGGTTCGTGTTTGGTGGGCAATAATACTGACATCATGGGGGAATCAATGAAAAATTCTCCCATTGTTTGGAAGTTTGGTTACCGTTGTGAAGTCAATTGGCTGGACGGCACCCTCATGGATCTTGAGGTCTTCGATGCCTTGTTAAAGGCGCGAGAGCCTGATTTCTCAGATGAAAACGCGCTACTGCACCGTTTCCAATCCGCATTTAGACACTATGCCCCTCATGCAATTATTGGTAATCACCCTAATGGTGAAGGTTGCTCAATTGCTGATGGCATTTCTTTGGTGATCCAAGCCAGAGGGCAAGGTCATGTACCAATGGATTACAGCGAATGCCTATTTGATGATGATTGCGAGTAATTTGTGCGAATATTTGTGAATAAGAGCAACCTGTTACAACGAACTACGATACCATATGTCATCGTTTCTGTGTTCGCTGAAAAAGAGTAGTAATTAATGGAGCAACTACCGCATTTGACTCAAATTGGCTTCAAGTTTGGTAAAAATGGGGCGCATGCCGCCCGAAGCATGATGATCCAAGAGCTGACACAACTGTTGATGTCACTGCCAGAGCAGGCATCGTTGGATGAATACCGCGCTAATATTATCGATGCCAATCTTCTGCATAAATCGAGTGAGAACGCCCGTAAGCTTACTTTTCGACATATGGTCGATCTTTATGGTTTGTCGCCACAAGTTCCGCTTTTTAAGGTATTTCGTCAGTTGTGGGATTTATCAGAGGAGTCTCAGCCGCTATTGGCATTGCAGTTAGCCGTTGCCAGAGATCCGCTATTAAGAGGTTCCGCCGAGGTAATTTTATCTCTAGAACCAGGAGAGCTGCTCCTTAGAGAAACCATGGAAGCGCACCTTGCCAAAGATGACCCGGACAGATTTAGTCCCGCTTCGTTAAAGTCCTTCTCGCAAAATTTAAACGGTACCTGGACTCAGGCGGGTTATCTGACTGGCAAGGCTAAAAAATACCGTAGCGAGCCTAAAGTCACCTATGTAAACCTGGTATTTGCCTTGGTTTTAGCCCATTACCACCAGCTTAGTGGTATAAGGCTTTTCAACAGTTTCTGGTGTAAGTTGCTCTTAAAGAGTCACGCAGATTTATACGAATTAGCTCATCGTGCGACGCTTAGAGGCTTGATCCACTTTAAACAGGCAAGCGAAGTGATAGAAGTGTCATTTGCACCATTAAAACTTCCTGAATTCAAGGATTGAATCCATGTCCGACAGACTTACCAAATTGCTAAACAGCTTTAGCAACCACATCAGTGTGCCCTGGAGTAACACCATCTCCGCCGAGGAAAAAGCCATTTTCGTGGTGTATGACAAGGCCGATGAACTCAAGCTTAGAGCACGATTGACTGAATTTGAACAGGCCAGTATAGAGGCCCAACATCCATGGTTATTGCTCGATTTAACCAACGCCTTTGCCAACTGGATGGCCGAGCAGGATTACAAAGAAGGCTATTTTGAAGACCCTGAATACCTCGAAGGTAGCTACGACTACTTTGCTGATGAACTGGTGAAATTACTGAGCGCTGAAATTAACAACCAGCAAACGGCCGACACTGTCGTAGCGTTAATGGGATGCGGTGCGCTATTTGGCTTCCTGTCAGTATCTGCACTGGTCAAATCGCTGGCTGCGCAGGTGAATGGCCGCTTGGTGGTGTTTTTCCCCGGAGAATATCACGACAATAACTACAAATTACTTGATGCCAAGGATGGATGGGGCTACCAAGCCACCGCTATCACAGCCGTTTAACGAGGGACCGAAACAATGCTAAACCGCGATATCTATCAGTTAAATCCACTGGAAAGTAAACTGGCTAACAATGGTGTAGCCGAAGTAAAAGACGACCTGTCTCAAGGCGCGCTCGAAACGCTCGAGTATGAGCTTCGCACCTTTGTGTGTAGTGGTGCTTACGCCAAAGGGCTAGACGATATTCTCAGTACATTTCTGCGTAACGTAAAAAGCAGCGGTGAACAGCCAGGGGTATGGATCTCAGGCTTCTTCGGTTCTGGTAAGTCACACCTGGCTAAAATGCTCAGAACGCTATGGACCAATCAAAAAATAAATGATGGCACCGATGCGCGCTCACTGGTTGATTTGCCGGACACTATAAGTCATCACTTTGACGAACTCTCAACATTAGGCGCCAAATTGGGTGGTTTACATGCCGCCTCCGGCACCTTAGGTGCGGGTGCTGATGATAAGGTGCGTTTGGCGTTATTGGCGGTTATTTTCAAATCGGTCGGGTTATCAGAGCAATACCACCTGGCAAGATTTGAACTTTGGCTTAAGGCCGAAGGTATTCTGGCGCAGGTAAAGGCCTATATCGAGCAGCACGCCAAAGGGAAAGAAGGCGAAGATTTGTGGCAAAAAGAGCTGCGTAACTTACACATGTCACCTGTGATGGCCAGTGCAGTGTTGCACGCCATGCCAGCTTTAAGTGGTGATGCCGTAGGCGTCAATCAGATGATCAGAGCTCAATTCAAAATAGTTAAGGATGTATCAAACACTGAAATGGTGCAGGCGATAGTCGATGCCTTAGCCCCACATGGTGAAATGCCATTAACCCTAATCGTGCTCGATGAGGTACAGCAATATATTGCCGACGACCCAGATAAAGCCTATGCAGTGCAAGAGGCGATCGAAACCTGCTGTAAAGCAGGCAAATTTAAAGGGCGCTTGTTGTTTGTTGCTACCGGGCAAAGTGCCTTATCTGGCTTGCAAAACCTGCAGCGTCTGATGGGTCGCTTCCAGGTATCGGTCCAACTGGAAGACACCGATGTTGATGCCGTTATTCGCAAAGTGATCCTGCAGAAAAAGGAAACCGCCAGAGTCAGTATTGAGAGTGTGATTCAAGAAAACTTGGGTGAAATCAACCGCCATCTGCGCGGTTCTGTTATTGAATCCAATAAAGATGATGAGCAGTGGATGGTCGCCGACTATCCTCTGCTGCCAGTACGTCGCCGCTTTTGGGAGCGGGTATTACCAGCGCTAGACAAAACCGGTACTGGCTCACAGCTACGTAACCAGCTTCGAGTCGTACACGAGGCAACTAAGTTAACAGCACTTAAACCCTTGGGCAGTGTGGTGCCAGCCGATTTTATCTACGATCAAATTGCCATTAATCTGCTGCAAACTGGCGTGATTGGCAAAGACATCTACGAAAAAATAGGCCGCTTAAAAGCCGGTAATGACGATGAGCAGTTGCAAGGGCGTCTGCTGTCATTGATCTTGCTTATGAGCAAGTTGCCAGCCGATATCAACCATGGTATCGCCTCAACGGAAGCTTTTTTGGCCGACTTGCTGCTTGAACATTTAAGTGAAGGTAAGCACGAACTTCGAGCCCGGCTGCCAGGCTTACTCAGCCAACTGGTGGAAGAGGGCGCATTACTGCCGATGAACAGCGCTGCTGGCGTTGAATATCGCCTGCAAACCGTCGAAAGTCAGAAATGGCATGACACCTTCAAGCAGCAGCAAAACGACCTGCGTGGTAACCCACAGTCGCTTGAGACTTTCCGCAGTCAGGAGATTCAGCATTACATTCGCAGACAATTGGCCGCAGCCAAAGTTAACCAGGGGACAGTGGCTGAAGGCCGTACTATTAATTTATGTTTCGATGCGGATCTCCCCGCCGATGCCAATAAGCGACTGTATGCCCATGTGCTGGAATGCAGCGAACGCCAATTTACCGATGCTGTGAGAAGTGCCAGCGCCGACAATGCCACCTTATTTGTCCATGTGCCCAGCATACGCCGCTCTGATCTATTAAGTGCCATTGTCGATTTTAAAGCCGCGGAGACAACCTTAGACGTGAGTGGCCTGCCTGCCACGGATGCTGGTAAAGATGCCAAAGCCGCCATGGAGCATCGTAAATATGAGGCCGAACGCACCAAAAAGCTTATTTTGAAAGAGATTTTTGACGGCATTATGGTGCAATTAGCCGGCGGCTCAGAGGTAATGGGGGAGACCCTTACCGAACAGTTTGAAAATGGCGGTAAAAAGGCCTGCGAGCGCCTTTACAACGAATTCAAACTGGTTGATGTCAAAGGTTGGGGTACAGTGTACGACCGTGCCAGTAAGTCGGCCGATGCCAATGCTCTTGCTGCCATTGGCTTTAATGACGAAGCCGACAAACACCCCGTGTGCATGGCCATTAAGCGCTTTATCGGTGTGATGAAAACCGGCGCCGAAATCCGCGATAACTTCCAAAATGCGCCTTACGGTTGGCCTAAAGACACTATCGACGGCGCCCTGTACGCCATGTTGGCTTCTGGGGTATTAAAGGCGACCGATAGCCAAGAAAAACCGCTCGATGCCAAAAGCCTTGAGCGCGCCAAAGTCGGCCAAACTAAATTTCGCCCCGAAACTGTCAGCCTAAGTACGGTGCAAATCCTCAAGGTGCGCAGTTTAATCAATGCCATTGGGGTGAGTTGTACTAACGGTGAAGAACAGTCCAAGCTAAGCCAGGCGATAGCCCAGGCTAAGCAAATTGCCCGTAAGGCCGGTGGCGATGCGCCACTGCCACTGCCGCCAGCAACCCCGCACTTGAATGAGATTGAAGTCTTGTCAGGTAATGCGCAATTGCTGGCCGCCTACCAATCACAGCCCATTATTCTGCAAGAGTTGGAACAATGGAAAGCGCAGGCAGATAAAGTCAGTGCTCGTCTTTACCTATGGGACGAGTTCAAGGCTGCACTCAAGCACTGTCAAGGGTTAGCGGGATACGATGCCCTTGATAGTGAAAAACGTGCCATCGAGCAAAATCGCAGTCTCTTGGCTGAGCCTAACCCCATAGAACCACTGCTCAAACAGGCCATTGAAGCGATTCGCCTAGCCATCATGAAGAAGTATCAAGACTTCCAGGATGAATATCAAACCTGCCTGCAAGAGCTTGAGCAAGACACCATTTGGGCGCAGCTTTCAAGCTCTCAGCAAAGCGAGTTGTTAACCAAGCACCATTTGGATAACCTCGAGATGCAGCCGCTTTCCGGCAACGACAGAGTGATCGACAGCATCGAAAACACCTCGCTCACCCAATGGAGCGATAAAACCTCCGCCTTGGCTGGCCGCTTTAGTCGAGTACGGCAAGAGGCGGTAGACAGGTTAGTGCCCAAGGCCAAGCAAGTGCAGTTGTCCAAGGTGGTGATTAATACCGAAGCTGAGCTCGATGCCTGGCTTAAGCAGGTGCGGGCCGATGTGATGGCGGCGCTTAACGATAATCGCCCTGCGTCGTTAAAGTAGCGCTTATAAAGCACCCTGAAAAAGAGCCCTTAACAAGAGCTCTTTACAAGAGCTACGTTAATTTGAGCCTTGCCCAAATAGGGCAAGGCTCACTCAAATGACAGTTAGTTGAGATAGAGAACCGCTTATGCGTCAAGCCCTGGATAAAACCCTCAGAAACCTGCTGGAAAAAGCTGTTGTCCGTGCCCGAGAGCTGACTGAAATTGCCGCAGTCGAGGCCTTAACCCGCTTAGGCGTTGGTTTAGGCGAGGCGCCGTCGTACCTAAAAGACGATGAGCGAGTGCTGCGTAATCGCCTGCGCGCCCATGCCCGCCAGCTCGGGGACAAGCTGCACACCAATGGCAAGCAAGACATAGCGCACCTAAGCGCCGAAATGGCCTATGAGCATTGGCACCGCATGCTATTTGCCCGCTTTTTAGAACAAAACCAGCTGCTAATGTATGACCAATACACAGCCGTCACCCTGGCTGAGTGTCAGGAGCTGGCTGCAGATGAAGGCGTAAAAGATGGCTGGCAGCTCGCTGGCATGCTGGCCGAGCGGATGTTGCCGCAGATATTTCGCACCGACTCGCCGGTGTTTGCCTTACCGCTCGCCATTGATCGGGTGCGCGAGCTGGAAGACCTTATTCTCACCCTGCCTGGGGCGGTGTTTGAGGCCCAGGACAGCCTCGGCTGGTGTTATCAGTTCTGGCAAAGCAAGCGCAAAGAGGAGGTTAACGCTGCCGGAGTCTCGATTGGTGCCGATGAGTTAAGCCCGGTCACCCAGCTCTTTACCGAGCCCTATATGGTGAGCTTTTTGCTGGATAACAGCCTGGGCGCCTGGTGGGCCAAAAAGCGCTTAACCGATGCCGATCTTCGCAGCGCCAGCGACGAAGCCACCTTGCGCCGCTCCGCCGCTATTGCGGGTGTGCCGCTTGATTACCTGCGCTTGGTGAAAACCTCCGATGAGCAAGGCGAGCTGTGGCAAGCCGCAGGTGGCTGGTTTGAGGCTTGGCCAGAGGATATCGCCGCCCTTAAAACCCTCGACCCATGCTGTGGCTCCGGCCACTTTTTGGTGGCGCTGTTTTTGATGTTGGTGCCGATGCGTATTGAGCTTGAAGGCTGTGATGCCAACACCGCCATCGACCTTGTGCTACGGCAAAACCTCCACGGCTTGGAGCTCGATAGCCGCTGCGTCGAAATCGCCGCCTTTGCCCTGGCACTGGAAGCCTGGCGCTACCCTAACGCCGGCGGTTATCGCACGCTGCCAGCACTTAACTTGGCCTGCTCGGGTCTCGATGTCAGTGCCCTTAGTAGTGAATGGCAAGCTCTGGCCAAACAGCACCCAGAGATCAGCGACGCCTTAGGCTGGTTTGCCCGCACCTTTAAAGACGCGCCCGTGCTGGGCAGTTTGATTGATGTGAATACTGCCAGCTCTTATAACGAAAAACAGGAAGGAAAGTCAGAGGGTGAGCCCGCGCCTTGGCAAGTGTTGCTGGATGCGCAGGCCAGTATGCAAAACCTGCCTGACGAAGCCCAATCCGCCCAAGTCACCGCCCAGGGCCTCGCCATGGCAGCTAAATTGCTTGCCGATGAATACCACCTGGTGGCCACCAATGTGCCGTATCTTGCCCGTGGTAAGCAGTGCGACACCCTAAAAGATTTCTGTGAAAACTATTACCCCGAAGCCAAAACCGATTTAGCCACCGTGTTTCTCGAGCGTTGCCTCGCGTTTAGCCCCACGGGTGGCAGCTCAACCATAGTGCTGCCGCAAAACTGGCTATTCCTCACCAGCTATAAAAAATTCCGCGAAAAACTGCTTACCCAAGACACCTGGAACCTGGTGGCGCGCTTGGGGGCAAAAGGCTTTCAAACGCCGATGTGGGATTTCAACGTCCAGTTAATCACCCTAAGCAAGGGCGCGGCCGCCAAAGGTGCCTTGCTCC
The DNA here is from genome assembly GCF_001308045.1 of Shewanella sp. Sh95. NCBI lineage: Bacteria > Pseudomonadati > Pseudomonadota > Gammaproteobacteria > Alteromonadales > Shewanellaceae > Shewanella > Shewanella sp. Sh95. Next base: position 34,769 of record NZ_LGYY01000270.1, on the reverse strand, counting down.
ATGGCCTGGATGTCTCCGCCCCGAAAACCGCCGCCGACAAAGCCGCACAACTGCGGATTGAGCCGCTAAAGAGCGTAGAACAAGCGAAGCAGTTGGAGAATCCGGATTCACGAATATCTTTTGATTTAGAAAGTGGATTCCCTCTTTTGGGGGCCGTGGCGGTGTCTTATCAAGGGCTTCGAGCTGGTGATAAGGAGCGTTTTGTACAATATTTATGGGAGATAAGCCAAGGTAATACTTCCTGGGAACCGTTGCAAAGTAGCTCAAAAAAGGACTCCATTTTTGATGGGATATCTCAGGTGATTCTCTGGGAACAAGGAGAAGGACAACTTTCAGAGTATGCTAAGGTTTATCGAGATCAGCTTCATGACATGCATGAAAGTGGCAACCTGGCATGGGGTAGGAATGGAGTTATACTAAACCAGATGGGAATGTTAAAGGCATCTCTCTATTCTGGGTATAAATTTGACGGAAATGCCAACGTTGTAATTTCAGTCGGTGCTGATTTGAATCTAAAGGAAATTTGGTGCTATTGCAGTTCGGAGTCTTTTCATAAAAACGTCCGAAAAATCGACCAGAAGATCAGCCTTACAAACGCGACCTTAGTCAAAGTTCCATTCGACCTAGAACACTGGCACAAAGTCGCCGAAGAACAGTATCCCCATGGCCTCCCCAAGCCCTACAGCAATGACCCCACTCAATGGATCTTCCATGGTCATCCCTGCGGCGCTGTGGTGTGGGATGAAGACAAAAAATGGACTGTGGTTGCGGAAAAGCGCACCGACGATACCGTGTTGCAGGTGGCTGTTGCCCGCTTGCTGGGTTACCGCTGGCCGGCGGAGCTCGATGAAACTATGGAGCTTGCCGATGAGATGCAGACCTGGCTCGATAAGTGCGATGACTTGTTAGCGCTGCAAGATGACGATGGCATCGTTTGCTTGCCGGCCCTGCGCGGTGAAAAGGCGGCTGCAAGCCGTTTGGAGGCTATGCTGCAGGCAGCCTATGCGGGCGACTGGTCGGCCAAGGTGCTCACGAATCTTCTTAATAGCGTCGGCAGCAAGAGCCTGGAGACTTGGCTTCGGGATAAGTTTTTTGAGCAGCACTGCAAACTCTTCCAGCATCGGCCCTTTATTTGGCAGATTTGGGATGGCCTGAGTGACGGCTTCTCGGTGCTGGTGAACTACCATAAGCTCGATTACAAAGGCCTGGAGCGGCTGATTTACACCTATCTTGGTGAGTGGATCCGCACCCAAGAGCACGGCGTAAAAGAGGGCATTGATGGTGCCGACAGCCGTTTGATGGCCGCCAAAAACTTAAAAGACACCCTCGAAGCCATCCTTAAGGGTGAGGCCATTAGCGGAAAAAGCGGCCTGGATATTTTTGTGCGCTGGAAAGCACTGCACGAACAGCCCATGGGCTGGCAGCCAGACTTAAACGATGGTGTGCGGCTCAATATCCGCCCCTTTATGCAAGCGCCCGATGTTGCTAAAAAAGGCGCCGGTATTTTGCGCGCCAAGCCCAATATCAACTGGAATAAAGACCGCGGCACCGACGTGGCCAGCGCCCCTTGGTATCATCTTGGCCTAGAGTACGGCGAAAAAGAAGGCGCCCGCATTAACGACCACCATATCAGCCTGGCAGATAAACAGGCGGCTAGGGACAAGCAGGAGTAACAGGGATGTCGAAAAATATTACTGGGGCGGAATACCCACTGTCGAAGATTTTTAGCTCAGATTTTGACTATGAAATCCCGCCATATCAACGACCTTATGCCTGGACCACCGAACAAGCGGGCGAGTTGTTTGATGATCTGTACGATTTTTACAGTCATGAGGCTGAAGAAAGTTATTTCTTGGGCAGTATTGTGCTCATCAAAGAAGAAAATATTCCTCACGCCAAAGTGATTGATGGTCAGCAACGACTCACCACATTGACGATTTTGATTGCAGCGTTGACGTCACTTATTGACGATAAAGAGGCGCGCGCCGAGTGCTTTGCATATATCCAAGAGCCCGGTAAAAAACTGCAGGGCATACCCGCAAAACCCAGGTTAGCGTTACGTCAGCGTGATAGAACATTTTTTGCTGACACAGTGCAAGCTTTGAATTTTACCGCATTGGCGGCACTGGATATTGCGACGTTGGAAAATGAATCACAAATCAATATTCGTCAAAATGCGTTGTTGCTAAAGGAAAAACTGCAGTCCAAGTTTACTGAGGACGAACTGCTCATTAAGTTTGGTATGTTTTTGATGACGCGTTGTTTCTTGGTGGCGGTGACGTCGCCTAGCCAGCAATCTGCTTTCCGGGTTTTTTCTGTGCTCAATAATCGTGGTTTGGATTTGCTGCCATCGGATCTTATAAAAGCTGAGGCAATTGGGCAGATCTCAGAAGCGAAGCGCGAATCTTTTAATGATAAATGGGAAGAGATAGAGGTAGAAACCGGGCGTAATGGTTTCAACGATCTTCTAACCTATATCAGGATGATTTACGCCAAAAGTAAGGCAAAACGTGCGCTAATCGATGAATTCCGTGAGCATGTGCTGAGCAAGGTGACCCATCCTGAGGTGTTGATTAATAATGTTATTACTCCTTATGCCGATGCTTATTTAATAGCAAGGGATTGCGCTTACCAAGCGACTCACAATGCTGGCGATATTAATCAGTTGTTTTATTGGTTAAACAGAATTGATAACTCTGACTGGTTACCCGTTGCTATTCACTATCTGGCTAAGTTTGGCACAGACAGTGATGCGGTTTTAGACTTCGTTTCCAGCTTAGAACGTTTAGCTGCCAAGCTACACATCTGTGCCGCTAATATTAATGAACGGATAGAACGTTATGCCCAAATTTTGGCCGAAATAGATGCCGCTGTCTCACCCGGTATTACTTGTATTAATTTAACGCAAAATGAGCAAGACGAGTTTTTAGCTGCAATTGATGGCAATGTTTACTATTTAACTGCGCGTAGACGTAATTACCTGATTTTGAGAACTGATTCATTTCTGACAGATGCTGCCGCCAAATATGACCATTCGATTCTGACCATTGAACATGTATTACCGCAAACGGTTGAAGCCGGCTCTGAATGGGAAGCGAATTGGCCCGATGTTGAGATTCGCGACAGCTGGACGCATCGCTTAGCTAACCTGGTACCACTCACCCAACGTAGAAATTCATCAGCATCAAATTTTGATTTTGAGCGCAAGAAGACTGCCTATTTTGGCGGTAAAAGTGGGGTGTCATCATATGTGTTGACGACGCAGGTGCTAAGTGAGGTTAATTGGACACCGGATGTATTAGCCCGTCGACAAGCTGACTTGGTCACTTTATGCAAGAAAAATTGGGGTTTAGATGTTAGTTATTAACTATTTAATCGAGCAGTTGCGCAATGCTGCTGCCTATAACAAGTCAGTTCAAGTCAAGCCTGCTGCGGTGTTGTGGACTGATGAGCTGTGTCAATGGCAAAGTGCGATGCCATTAATCAAAGAATATTTACCTGAACTGCTAGAGTTGGGCGAGTATCAACCTGAACAGCGTACTGGCCCTGCAATTTGGCTCAAATGTGCCATTGCCGGCGTATTAGACGAAGCACCGTTGGTTGAAGAACGCACGCCCATCATCTATCTCCCTGGTGTGAGTCGCAAGGCGCTGCGTGCAATTGAGGATTGTCCGGATTATTTACGGCCACTTGCCGAGTTACAATACCGCGGAAGCTGGTGGGCCTATAACACCGCAGGACGCGACTGGAGTATTGGCTCGTTTTTGACGAACCCAAGAGTTGGACTTGAGCTGGATGTGGCTAAAGATAACAGCACTCAAGAGGTTATTCCCAAAGTGCTGCGTGATTTACTTGAAACCCAAGTGGATGCACTGAAAGGTCGTCGTTTAGAGGCGAAAGACTTTCAAGAGTTGGTATTTAACGATCCCATTAAAGATTTGCTGGGGTGGCTTAATCATCCCAGCCAGAAACGTGCCCAGTGGGATGAAAGCAAGTGGCAGCTATTTTGCCAAACCTGTGAGAGTGAATTCGGTCTGAAACCAGGTGATGATACCCATCAGCAGATGTTGGCAGCCATGCTTAATGCCGAGGGTCCTTGGGCTGAGGTGTGGCAGCGGTTTGAGGATTCGGCCCATAATCTGCACTCGCTCCTTGCGGCGATTACTACGCTTGAGCCTGTCGATTTGGCGGCGGATTTTAGTCATTATCCCATCGAAAATGCTCGCGAAGAGCAGAGATTGATGAATGCCATAGTGGCGTTGGGGCAGGGCGAACTGAGCTTGGTTAGGAGCAAAATTGCAGATTTGTATAAAGCCCACCAGGTGCGTGAAGGTTGGCTTTGGTATCGCTTAGGACAATCTAAGTATCTGCAAATCTTGGCCGAGCTTGCCAAAGTGGCGAAGCTGACGGCGCAGCCGTTTACCCATCAATCACCTCAAGAGATGGCAGCCCTTTACTGTGACATTTATTGGCAAGCCGATGCCGCCGCACTTCAGGCGATGGCACTGGCAATAGAGCCTCAGCAGCAAGAGTTGGTAGCAGAAGTACTTGCACTTATCTATTCTCCTTGGCTCTCTGAAGTGACCCATAACTTCCAGGCATTGGTGAGGCGTCAGGGTTACCCTGGAGATGGTGAGATTAACGAGGCTACTGCAGGCTATTTAGCCAAGGGGTTAGTGGTGTTTTTTGTTGATGGTTTGCGTTATGACTGCGCCAAATGGTTGGAACAAAAGCTATTTGCGCGCCAAATACAGGCCAAGCTTACTAGCCAGTGGAGTGCATTGCCGTCATTGACTGACACCGCTAAAGCCGCAGTGACACCCATTGCAGGCTTGTTAACGGGAGCGCAGGATACTCAGGACTTTACGCCGACTGTTGCGGCGACTTCGAGTGATTTCAGCGCTTATCACCTTAAAAAGCTGCTGGCAGAACACGGGTGGCAGTATTTGGAGGGGCTCGATAGTGGCGAGCCAGAAGGACTTGCCTGGTTACAAACTGGCGACCTGGATAACCTGGGCCACCAGCAGCAGCGCAAATTGCCTTTGGGGATTGATGCTGTGCTCAATGAAGTGGCCGATAGGGTTTGCCATCTGTTGGATGCAGGTTGGCGTGAAGTTCGCATTGTGACCGACCATGGTTGGTTGTGGTTGTCGGACAAACTGCCGAAGGTCGAGTTGGATAAGCCACTGGTGCGTAAATATTTGTCCCGCTGCGCTATTTTGCATGATAACGCCTCGACCGATCTTCCGCAGGTGGGCTGGCATTGGAATAATGCGGTATCGCTTGCCATGGCTCCGGGGGTCGGCGCCTTTACCGCTGGCGACTATTATAACCATGGTGGATTGAGCTTACAGGAGTGCTTAACGCCTGTGCTGAAAATTACCAATAGTTAGGATTTAGCCATGGACGATCAACAGATCACTGAGAAAGCTACCAAAGAAGCCAAGAAAATGAAAAAAGCGGTGGCCGATAGGTTAGTTGATCATTTACCGCAGGAGGAGTCTCCGGTATCTGTTTTTATGGCAGGCTCACCTGGTGCGGGTAAAACTGAAACGGCCCGTGCGATGATCCGCGCATTTGCTAATGAGCATGGCCAAGGCTTGGTGCATATTGAAAACGATGAGCTTAGAAAAGAGTTTGAAGATTATAACGGCTTGAATTCGCCTCTGTTTCAACGTCCCGCTACACTGTTAGTTGAGGCTATTCATGACCGCGCATTAAAGCGCAATGTAAGCTTCATTTTGGACTCAACACTCTCTAGCTTTGACAAGGCAAAAGACAACATTGAACGCTCTTTAAAACGGTCGCGTTACGTGCTTATTATCTTTGTTTATCAGGAACCTGAACAAGCATGGAAACTGGTGAAAGCGCGGGAGAAAGTTGAAGGCAGGCGAGTACCTGAAGTTGTGTTTGTTGAGCAGTTTTTAGAATCGCAGCGGGTGGTAAGTGAACTTAAACGTCATTTTAAAGACCAAATTAATATTACGTTCATCGAAAAAAACATTGACGGTGACAACGATAACCCCCACTTTAATGTGACTGACATTGACGCGTTATTGCGCAAAAAGTACAATCGCCAGTCCTTAGAAGCCATCGTTGGCCTAAATCCAGTTACAGAAGGGAGGAAGTGATGCTAGCTAAGCGTGAAAGAGTTAAATCAACAGCTTTCTCTGATTTTGTGCGTAATGCATCATCTAGAGAGAAAAAGAAGTTCTTTGACAAGATTGTGAAAGAGACCATTCAAGAACAGAAAGAGATGATCGCCAAGGCAAATAAAGCTGATTGCTACTAAGCATGTTCTATGACGATAAGCCGCTTTTTATAGCGGCTTTGTTATTTAAAAGACGCTGTTACTGCGAATTTTTGAGATTTGGATTGAATCTTGCTGTTTTTGGTCGGTGAGTGATTGAGAATACTCGCCCCGTTGGTAGAGCAGAATAAGCGTGTCATCGCATTCACAGCCGAGAGCTTGGCAAATTTCTGCCATGTCATCCGTATCCATTGCACGTTTAAAGGCATCTTTTTGGCGTGATAAATTGTAAGTGCTAAAGATAGTTGCCATTACGCGTTTATCTGCCGTTATTTCTCCACCGCCAGGATTTACCACTTGGTTGAATTCCAGCTCAATGCCATCGTTCAATTTAGTAGTGAAATCAATTGCTCTTGATTTAGCACAACTTGGCGTGTAGTCGTCATAAGTGGCACCATTGACCCATTGCGCTTTAATCCAGTTTTTGTTGTCGCCTTTCATGGCTCGACCACTTTTCGGGTAGGGTGTTCCTTCTGCTAAAAATTCACCGCGGATGAGCTGAATGGCTTCAAGCAACTCAGGATCAGACGTATAGGCACTAAAATCAGCGTCTATACAGGAGAGCTTGGCGGGCACGGCGATATATCCCTTAGTCAGGTAGGTCGCGGAATCATCAAGTTTTTTAGTGAGTTGAACTTGTGGTTCCGGTGCGATCATCGTGCCGCGATCGAATCCTCTCACCTGATACTTGTCGCAGATATCTTCAAAGAGTTGGTGTAAACCTTCAAAGTCTTCAGAATCATCTTTGGCTTCAAGATGATCGAGCAGATCTGAATAAGCTCTCACTGCATCTAGGTTGGTAAAGTGTTTGGCTTGGGTATTTTGATGGTAACCACATGCTCTGCCGACGTTAGCTTGAACAACGGCTGCAATATTTGCGATTGTGCTATCCCAAGTGTTAATCAAGTTTTCTTTCATATTTTGGCCGAAGTTCACACCAGCGCGAAACCCTGCCACAGTGATTGCAATCAGCTTGTCATCAAACATTGCCGCTGTTTCATATTCCGACTTAAAGTCATCAATACTGCAAAGTTCATGCTCGGCTACACCTACGAGCTTTTGGCCGATAATGTAGATTTGCGCTTCGGCAATACCATGAGCCATCAGCACTTGTTTGGCAGTGCTAGCTTGACTGGATGGGACTCTGATGAGTGACCAGCCTGGCCCTTGGTGTTCCATAAATTGACGAATGAAACGCTTTTGTAATAACGAATCATCACAAAAATCCCGTTGATCTTCACTTAACTTGACAAGTTGGTTGTGTCGATGCATTTCGCGGATTCCATGGTAGTCACTGCCCGTTTTATGGAACACCAGCTTAGTGTGGAAATTATGTCTTAGGATTGAATCGGCGCCAGCAGAATAGAGCGCACTGAATGGTGTTGCTGAGATAAACACAATACAACATTCCGTGTTTTCTTTTTCGATGTAGTCAAATACCCGACTGTATCTAATAGCCTCAATGTGGCTGCCATAGTGGCATTCATCAATGATAATGAGTTTGGGAGCCTGGTGTTTAAAGTCGGTTACTAAAGCGGATTCGAAATTGGCAAAGTTACTTATAACGATGTTAGGTGTCAGAGCTAAGTCTCTTTTGGCTTGTTCCTGTAATGCCACATCAGCCATGGTAACTAAGTACAAGGTATCCTTTAGACGTTTTCTATCGCAGATGGCTTCATCTGACAGGGCAAGGCGTTGCAACCCTGCAAGTACGAGAGCAATACCAGACTTCCCTGATTGCATTTCTGCGGCAACGACGACTGCTCGAGCGCCTGTCGAAAACTTGTCAAAAGTCTTCTTCGCCGCAATTCGTTGATGCTCATAGGTTGTTTCAATCGCTCGTTGTACGTGCTGACGATGTTGTTCTGCAATATTCATAGTCAGAGAATCACTCAGTAGACTGCCTGTGTTTTATCAGAAAAGTGGGATTCGTCGCTTAGTTGTCCGGTTTTCTCTGGCAGTTCATTATGTTGTTTTTTGGCTAATGAGCGGTCTATATCGTATTCGCCGCGCTTATAGAGCACCATCATGGTGTCATCTCTTTCGATGCCAAAGTGATCGCACATCAGGTAAACATCTTCTTGTGACATGATTTTTTTTGCCACATCACGACGAGAAATGTTGTAAACACTAAATATGGCTGCAGTGATGAGTTTGTTCTCTGATAGTTCTCCAGAACCTGGTGCGACAACCCGGTTAAACTCCAGTTCTTCGCCATCATCGAGCATTTGTGTATACATGAACGTTTTTTCTTTCTGAGTACCGTCTGCTCGTGCTTTTTCTGGGTTATCAAAACTATCACCGTTAACCCAGTGTGCTTTTATCCAATTTTTTCCTACGCCACGCATGGCTCTGCTACCTTTTACACAAGGTGCGCCCTTAGCGGTAAATTCTTTACGAATAATTTCTATCGCTTGCAGAAAATGTTTGTCTTGAGTGTACTGCCCAAAATTGGCATCTTCGTCGAGAAGTTTGGCTGGTACTGCGACATAACTATCTGTTTTATATGTTTCTACGTCCCCGATAGGTCGACGACGTTTGTATTTTATTGTGAGTCCGACATCCAAACCGTTCACTTGGTATTCTTGGCAAATATCATCGAAAAATTCTTTTAATCCGTCGAAGTCTGATGCGGCTTGATCTGAGCAAGTTTGTTCCAGATGATCGAGAATTGCACCATAAGCTTCTGTCGCATTTAGGTTGGTATAGTGAGTGGACTCATTGTTTCCGTGATAACCACACGCTCTACCAATGTTTGCTTGAACAACAGCTGCAACACTCGCAACTGTGCTATCCCATGTTGAGATGAGATTGTTTTTCATCATTGCACCGAAGTTGATGCCCGCGCGTGCACTGGCGACGGTAATTGCAATTAACTTATCTTCGAACAATAATGCGTCATCAAATTCTTTTTTAAAGCGTTCAATTGAGCAGTGTTCATCTTCAGGCACACCACTCAATGAATTACCAATAATGTAGATTGAGTTTTCATCAATACCTTGGGTTTTAAGAAATTGCTTGGCTTCCATAGCTAAGCCAGCAGGAACCCTAACTAGCGACCAACCCATACCTTCATGCTGTTTAAATTGATTGATAAATGCATCGCGTTCAGCGGACGGGAACAGAAAATTGCGATTATCATCGATGAGTGCTTTTACTTTGTCATTACGTAACATTTCGCGAACGCCGTAGTACTCATCACTTGTTTTATGAAAAACCAGGCGAGTATTAAAGTCGCGTCTTAAAATCGAATCCTTGAGCGCTTTTGCTGCAATATCATTAGCTTCTTCTAAAAGCTCTAGGTCTTGGTTTGATTCTGCTTCTGTTTTGGCTTCGAGTGCTTCTTGATATTCGGTTTCTGCACCATACAGCGCACCAAACGGCGTTGCAGAAATAAATACCACGTTACAGCTGTCATTCTCTAGCTCTAGGTAATCAAAGATTTTGCTATAGCGAACCGCTGCGACATTGGACCCATAGTGGCATTCGTCAATGATAATCAGTTTAGGGGGATTGCCTTTGAACTCACTTTCTAGCGTTTTTTCAAAATTGACGAAGTTACTCACGACGACGTTTTTGGCTAACTTAAGATCTGCTTCAGCTTGCTCTTTTAATGCAGTATCAGGCATCGTGACAAGATAGAGAGTGTCTTTAAGTTGTGTACGGTCACAAATTTGTGCATCAGTTAAGCTCAACCGCTGCAGACAGCATAATGCCAGCGCAATTCCTGATTTACCCGCTTGCATTTCCGCGGCAGTAACAACGGCCCTGACTTGCTCACTTGATAATGCATTAAAAGTTTTCTGTGCAGCATTGATTTGATGAGAGTGCAGTGCGTTACTATCTAAAATTTGCTGCACTTTTTGACGCATGTTTTGAGCTTTTGAGTCCATTCTGGCTACCTTATTTTAAATTTCAAATACTATAACACGTTAATTTTAAGTAATAAATTTTAAACACCGCATGTCTAATTGAAATTGTGAAGTGAGATTTCTAGATAGTCTGGTAAGTGGCGACTACACCTGCATGATGCCACTGATGTTTAAGTTAATGTGTTTGTGTATACCTTAATGTAGTTGCAGATCTGTTGCTGAGTAATGCATATACAGCAAAGATGAAAACACCGTAATTTATAGTGCAAATATTTATTAAAAATATGATCTTAGTGAGTAGAAAAGGTTGAGTCTTATCGTGTAGCATGTGTCACATTCAAGCTTGCGTAAGGATTACCATGCCTGTTCCTCCCCCTTGCACGACATTTATTTGTTCTAATTGCGACTGGCACAAAACAGTAGTGTTCAAAAGTGATGTTATTACGCGTGGCTACAACTGGTTTGATGTATGTCCTAAGTGTGGTGGGGCGCTTAAAAAACGTCCTGCAACGATGATTGAGACTGGTTTATCGAAATTGACTAATATCTTCGTAAGATAATCAGTACTTTTAATTTTTTGTCAGGGATTGACGTAGTCTATATTTCTGGCTTTGTGATAAGGATTGTTGCATGTCTCAAGAAGTCATCACCAAATTTTCCGATTCTGTTGTGGGTCGCAGCAATATTTTGCAGCACATAGCCTGCATGCCCACCCCTCAATTTGCTCATCTACCGAATATGCACAAGGCTCTCAAGTGCCGGCTAGTCATCATTAAAATTTTGAAAGGAATGAAATAATTCATGAGCGACAACGCAATGCATGAACAGCAATTATTGCCCTACGAGTTACGAACACCACGAATTACACTTGAGAGTGATGTTATTTTAGCTCCAGAAACGCGCCGAATGTTTGAGGAAGCAATTGGCGCTATGCGTCATCACAAAACGATTTACACGGACTGGGGATTTGAAGCTGTAGATCCTATGGGACGTAATATGGTGCTCAACTTGTATGGGCCACCAGGAACAGGGAAAACACTGGCTGCAGAAGCTCTTGCAGGTACTTTAGGACGTCAATATTTCCACATAGGAATTTCGGAACTGGAAAGTAAATATGTTGGTGAAACAGCTAAGAATATCTCTTTGGCATTCAAAGCTGCCGCGATAGAAGGCGCAGTTATTTTCTTCGACGAAGCAGATACCTTACTTGGAGCGAGATTATCATCCGTTACCCAAGGAATAGATAATGAAATAAACGCTATGCGTTCAACGTTACTTATTGAATTAGAACGATTTGATGGAATAGTGGTTTTTGCAACGAATTTTGCAAAAAATTATGATAACGCTTTTGTAAGCCGTATTCGTTATCACATCGAGTTTAAACTTCCGGATATTGAAGGCCGTAAACGCTTGTGGCACAGGATGTTAGTTCCTGGCGTACCGCTTGAAGAAGATCGCCATGACATTATTGAACGTTGTGCGCATGCATCAGATGGATTATCAGGACGAGAAATTCGAACAGTGCTACGCACTGCTTTTCCAAGGGCTCTAGTTGAATGCCATAAAGAGCCAATAGTGAAATGGCAACATTTTGAGTCGGCGATAGCTGATGTACGCTCTGCAAACAGTAACGTCGGAATTAACCGTAAAAATGTAGCAAGTAATGCAAATAATGTTGATGCAGGTAGACGTCTACTTGGACTGACGGAATAGAACAGAAAACAAAAGGAGAGTGTAAATGGGTTGGTTCAGTAATGCGTGTAATTTTGTAAGCTCAGCGGTAAGTGCAGTATCAAATGCTGTTAGTTCAGCATACGAGACTGCCAAGAATGTCGCTGGGAAAGTTGTTGGATGGATGGCTGAGAAAGCTGAGGTATTTGTTGGCGGTGTAAAAAAAGCTTGGAAAGTAGTAAAACCTTTTGTGCAGCATATTCGGACTGTTTTACTTAACGTATCAAAACTAGCTCCATACCCTTGGATGCGTTCAGCCCTGGTGATGCTAGAGAAGGGGTTAGGTGCATTGACTGCATTTGAAAAATCACCAATTGCAAAAAAAATGGATGCAGCCATCAAATGGGCCATTAAACTTGCTCAGCGCTGGCAGAAAAACCGTGAAGATATTGTAGACAAAAACAAACAACAAGATGACATGGAGCAAGCGAATGATTTGCTTACTGAAGAAGAGTTAGTTCTTGCGAAGCAACATCAGGCTGAGCTGAGATTTGCAGAAGATGAAGTGATTCCTCAAGATCAACGACATAATTTAGAATTAGCGTCTGCAATAAATGATTTTGAAATTGCTAAAAAAGAATTGAGTATGGCAATTGAATCAGAACCCACCGATTTTGAGCATTATTTGCGTCTTCGAGCGACCCAAAAATTACTTAATATGTCAGATAAGAAGTTACATTCGGCATTAACAGTTGATGATTTGAGTTCAGATGACCTGTTTCTAATTCGTATTGCTTCAGATCTTATCAAGTCAAACCCAGAACTTAGCAAAAATGCCGCTGAACGTTTAGACCGAATTTTAACCCGACTTTACAATAAAAAACTGACACCTTTTGTTTTTGAAGAACTGATTGCTTCCTGGGCAAAACAAGCTCAATCGTTGGGAGATGAATGGGCTAAGGCAAATGCAAGCTATGCTAAAGATAAAATGCTATTAAATCGCCTTGTCTTAGCTAAAAAAATCCAAGAAGAACTATCAAATGAAGAGTCATCTCAGCTATCCATACTTGAAAATAGCGTTCCTGAACAAAAGCAAGCACTCGACAGCTTAGCGAGCCAACAACGTGATGTAGAAAGATATGTTGGTGCAGCGGAAGGTTTTTTACAATTATTGGAGAAAACTGAAGAACAGATTGAAAGTGATGACCGCAGTTATTTACTGGAAGATGGACAGTATATTGGGAAGTTACTTATCGAATGTGCTGAACATAATATTCCCTTCAGTGCATTAGAGGAAGGTGACCAATCACTTATCACCGACTATGCAAACATTTTCCAGCAAGAAGCTAAAGACCGTATGGATGCTATTTTAGAGGTAGCGGTATGAACTTTGATGCCGTGCTAAATTTTTTAATCCCTGATCTAAGTGATCCACTTCAAGTAACTTTCCTATTTCTTATCCTTTTCATGATGTCATTTACGATAATTAGTGCTCATGTGATTGCAAAGCCTAAGTCGTGGGAGGTCAAATGGAATCGTGGAACACCTAATAAGCCAAGTGATAACATCGAAATTGAGCATGGTAGTGTAACTGATTTGTGGAATGCAGTTGCGACTGCTCCTGAAAAGTTGGTGGAATTAATGCCTAGCTTACTACTAGTTGTAGGATTGCTCGGCACATTTCTTGGATTAGGTATGGCACTTAATCATGCATCTAATATTCTGGGTCAGCCAAATGCGCTTGATGCTACAGGTGCTGCAGACAGTATGCAGCACTTGTTAGGTCTACTGAATGGATTAGGTACAAAATTTAAAACCTCTACTTGGGGCATTACAGGTTTTATATTTCTTAAAATATGGAGCGAATTTGCGCGTTTTGACGAAAAGCGCCTCAATTGGGTCATTAGCAAAGTAAAAGTTGAACTAGAGAAACGAAAACAACAAAACTTAGATTTGAGCTCAGAAAAGCAAGCTGCTTTATTTTCTACAATAGCTATAGCTTCGCGCAATATAACCGAAGTGTTATCTGCTGAGTTTAATCAGTTGAGAGCTCAGCATAAAGTTCAACATGAACAAGGTTTACATTCGCTTGAGCAATTTTCGACTCATTTACGTGAGGATATTGAAGCGCTGAAGTTGAGTGGTCAAGTTGTAATTCAAGAAGGATTTCAGAAATTCAATGATGAATTTAGTCATTCTCATTCGCAAACTAGGAAGATCATTGAGAGCAGTCTTAAACGTGTTGAGTTAGCTGTAGAGCATGTTTGCATCGCAACTAAGGAAGTCAAAGAAAGTGTCAAACTTGTTCATGTTGAATCCCAAGCTACAAATATCGCAATGCATGACTTTACCCATAACACCCAAAAAGTGGTCGAAAATATGAGTGAGGCTGCTCAGCATATGGCTAGTGGTGCTAATCAAGTTGGGATTGCGGCTAATGAGTTAGTTGGTGCAATAGACTCATTCCAGGCTCAATTTACTGAAGTACTGGATAATGTGCGCAACGATTTAGGCAAGGCGATTAACGATATGAGCTTACAAGCATCCGAAACATTGGAGCGAGGAAGTTCTCAACTTGGATCTGCAACGAGAGATATATCTACTGCTCTTTCTGCTCTATCTTCAGATGTTCAACAAACCATGGACGATGTGAAAGACTCCATTAAAAAAACTCTTAGTATTCAGGAAAAGGTTGGTGAGGAGTTTATTGCGTCTAGCATAACACTAAATACAAATATTGAAATGGCTACACAGAATAGTGAGAAGGTGAGTAATAAGATTCAAGAGGGGTTAAAAGCTATTTCCGATTCTAATCAGAAAATGCGTAGTATTGGTGATTCACTTAAGAAAAATGAATTGCATTTACAAGAAGTCATTTGCAATCTGTCAAACTTACCTACAGCTTTAGCACCATTAGTGGAACTTTCAGCTCACCAAGATTTGCTTCGAACAGAGTTAGTACAGTTTAGACAGGATTTCATATCAAGCAATGAGAGTCTGGATAAAAATAGTCTAAAACTTGAAAGCGCAGTAAATGGAGCGATTGAACGTTCAGATACAATTATTCAGTCTTTGTTAGCACTACCAGAATTAATTCGATTACTTAATACATCTCCCCACTCACAACAACTATTACTAGCATTGAGTCCGTTACCAGAAATTACAATTAATCAACAAGCTCTTCTCTCAGAAATTCAAAAAGTACGCGAAGTACTAGAAGCAAGTAATGTTCCACTGGAGCCTGAAGTGGCGTGAGCCAAACTGATGAAATGATATGAAAGAAAAACCTAGTGAATGGATAGCCATTTCAGATCTTATGGCTGGAGTAATGGCTGTAGTAATGCTATTGCTTGTTGTGGCAGTTTTGCAAAAAAGCATGAGTGATCTTCGTTACAAAGAGGAGTTAGCTAAAGCGTCGGAAAAAAAAGATGATCCATTACTGAAGGTGACTACATTATTAGATGAAATGTTACGAAACTCTAATGCATCAGAACTCATCGCTTTAGATAAAGCTACGAGAAGGTTAACTCTCCGTGATGGTGTTTTTGAACGGGGGAGCGCTTGCCTCAATACTGAATCCAAAGCAGCGGTAAATGCAATACAAGCTCAATTGGTCAGTTTTTTGCTCGACAATCCTAAAGCAAAAATTTTGGTAGAAGGTTACACAGATAATATTCCTGTTAGCCGACCAGTGACTGATTATCAAAGATTTTGTACTGTTTATGATGATAACTTCACTCTCTCTGCAGCAAGAGCTAGAGAAGCTAGGAGGGAGTTAATTGGTACATTAGACGCTAGTACATCTAAGCGTATAGTCGTTGCTGGATATGGTGAGTCCAAACCTCTGGAAGGTATAGAACCTTCAGATCCAAGAAATCGCAGAGTCGAAGTACAGTTATTGATTGAATAACGAGTCGAACGATTGTTTACTTAACATGTGGCAACTCGTTTATGGTTTATATATTGAACGAGTTCTCATTGCTGAGAAAAATCTTAAAGGGACAAATAGCAATGGATTTTGTACAGCTAAAAAATCAACAAAGGATATTACGTGAACAGTCACCGACCAATCTTAACTTGCGAGTTCATCGAGCGTTAAGCTGGTTGCAACGAGCTGAAATGGCGGATGATGACGATGGTCGTTTTATTTTTCTCTGGATAGCATTTAATGCTGCTTATGCCACTGAGATTGATGAACGATTTAAGTTGTCAGAACAAGAATCTTTTAAAGGTTTTTTAGAGAAGCTGTGCGAGTTAGATAAACAAAAACAGATAGATCTGTTAGTTTGGCGGGAGTTTTCGGGGAGCATCCGTATCTTGCTTGATACCCCGTTCGTGCTACAAAGTTTTTGGGATTTCCATTGTGGTAAAATAACTGAAGACAAATGGAAAGAGCGGCTTTTGCAAGGTAAAAAGATGGCGAGTCACGCCTTATCGAGTGGTAATACTCCTATTCTGCTTGGTGTTATTTTTAACCGCCTTTATACGATGCGCAACCAATTAATCCATGGCGGTGCAACATGGAATAGCTCTGTTAATCGCAAGCAACTTAAAGATTCTGCTAGTTTACTCAGCAAACTTGTACCATTGATTATAGAAATAATGATGACTCATCCTGAAACACTTTGGGGAGATGCATGCTATCCTGTGGTATAATAGCTAGTCGTACAGTCGATGAATTGCTACATGGTCGATTCATAGTCATGCATTCTTACTCGGGAATAAACGCTTGGTTTGGGTGAGCTTATGTATATAAGTATTTATTGATTTACCAACCCAAATCGGATCTTGAAGTCAGTTCTTGGATATTGGTGATGTTGCCATCGGCTTCGGTGAATGGAAAGCCTGTGGACAGTTCTATCCCTAATGCATATGCATCGCAGCATGGGCAAATAGCATAAAAATCCTTCCCCTTTGCTAACACGCTCTCTGGAATCGATTTAATCGACGGGCGCAGCTCTAATATCTCGAGCAATGTCTGATGGCTAATGTCTACTCGGGGAGTACTACACACTTTGCAACTATCACCCACTTTCAAATATCGTGTCATATCTATTTTCCTAATTAAGAAATTTTTGATATACCTCTGCGCTCAATCCAGCTCTGAATTCATCACCAGCCGTAAGCGTTTGGCTAATCGGTCTGCAGCGTCAGGCTCCAACTCCTGATTGAAATAGCTTTTGGTTATACCCATCAGATAGCAGGATAACTCCTCCCAGCTCGCTTGTTGTGCCAAAGTAGCCAAAGGGGTTATATAGTCGTCATATTCGTCACTGCACTCATCGAATCCGTTGACGAAGGCTGGATCCCAATGGTTCAGCAGACATTGACGAATCTCCTCCCATTTTTTTGGTTTCAAATGTGCAGGGGCATAGCGATCAGCAAACTGGTCAAATAACACCCTCATCGCCGCTACTCCCTTCTGACCAAACTCCATGTCGCTTAAGTAGTTAAAGTTGCGCTCATGCAGTTGATGTTGCGTCTCATCATTCCACCAACTGTAAGCGACCAGCTCTCCTTGCACACTGGCCGCGTTGTAATCGACACATACCACCTTAGCGCTGAGTGGTGCAGGGAGTCCTGCTAGAGTGTAGTGACCAATAACAACGGGTATCTCGATTATCGGATTGCAATGTTCATCAGCCAGTGGAATAGGGGGGATACGATTGACCATATTGGGCTGTACTTGGGCTATTTCTCTATAGGTTTTGGCCTCTTCACTCCACCATTTAATCCGGACTCTGTGACGCTCAGTACCCGTTTTATCCTGGAAGCTATAACCCTGCGGTAATGCTAATTCTGGACCCTTGAGCAAGATTTCACATAGCTGATATAGCTCGTGCTGCTCGTCGAAGGCATTGGGCCAATGCTCAACCTTCAAGCTGTTATCCTCGTTGAGATATGGCAGAATTCTTTGGATGGTCGCTTCGTGCCAGCAAGCATGAATAGCCCTGACATGACCAAAATCATAAAAGAGAGGCAGCTTCATAAACCAGTCGATCCAAGTTTTATGCAACTCACTTCCCTCGTCCACATCTTGAAGGAAAAGTTGATGCTGTTTGCGGTTGTTGTCATTGTGGCGACGAAGTGGTAAGCCTGTATCGGGGTGCTTCAGAGCCCAACCCACGGCATTAAATTCATGGTTTCCCATCAAGCAACAGGCGAGTCCCTGATCGCATAGATCCTTGACCATGGTTAGGGCTTTTTGATGATCTATTTCGACCTCGGGGCCGTTATCGATCAGATCGCCGATGAAAACCAGCTGGCGACGTTCTTGAAGTGGATCAGCAATAAAGTCGAGATGATCGAGCAGCGCACGAAGCTTTCCGTCTTGCCCATGAATATCACCGATAAAAATCAAATCTTGTTGCGTCATAACCCACCAGAGATCAAGCTGTGAAAAAATTGAGCCATAAAGTAGAGTGCATAAACTCCGGATAAGAACATTCGAACAAATGGCCTTCGTTGAGCTCAGAATTTTAGACCAAGAGAAACCCCATTACACCGGAGTGCCTATGCATAAATTAGTAGAAGTATATTATTATATCAATGATTTTTTTGATGTTTTTATTCGATAATGGAAAAGTTATGTTAACCGTTGGTATACGTATACTTCAACGTACTGAACGCATGACAATGAGCGAAGTGATGACTATCATCATACTTTCACTTTCTTAAATAGACTCGTTCTAATTCATGTTGGTACTTTTAAACTCATTTAGAGAGAGTACTTCAGCAAATAAAATATCTGAGCGTGATAATTCACTCGCTTTTAAATTTTAGATTTGTCGAGCATGTGGGGAAAGTCTGACCGAAGCTGTCCTAATAAGATAAGTAAGGTATCCTAGGTTGCCCCAGTGTGTTAGTTTGGTTGTGCAAGTATGAAAAACGGAAAAATGAGGTAATTTATGAAACTGGCAGAGGTAATCGAAGCGTTAGAGTTTAACGATTATCAATATACTATTCAGGGGAATGTTATCCGAAGTGGTGGTTTCACCATGATTATTGAAGATGACGTTATCAAAGTAACCAAGCCCTATCATGCCCCAATAGAATTTAATGATTTGGATAAGTTTAATTATTTCTTATCGTTATAAAGAAATTGAGAAGAGATGATGTTCATAATTCGTTGCCAGTTACAGAGTAAGATTCTTTTTTAAGCTTCACTGCTTGGCTGTTAGTGATAACCCCATTTCTCAAAGAACGTCTGATCTAGGTATTGAAGCTATCAAAATAAATCACAGATGTGCGCATATTGGTCAAAAATGACGACTAGCGTAAATTGTGTCAAAATTTATATTGACTTTTGAGATTATGTATAAAAGTTATTTAATACAGATACTTACCTTGTTATTTTGAACTGAAATTGAGGAGTCGAATTCCCAGGGTAAGTCATTGGTCTAATTGAAGAAAATATCAAAAATCGGAAGTAATGCAAAAAGTAATGCAGCCCTGTTTTTGGTATATGTTAATTATATTTTTCAATACGTTATATCATGAAGTAGACTCCCTCTCTCACCGCCACATTCTAAGAACCCGATCACATGGTCGGGTTTTTCTTTTCTATCATAACCTATGAATTATAGTTGCTAAATCCAATGGCTCACCAACCTTTGGCACCTTAAGGTGGTACAAAAGGGTGGTACAAAACGATGGCATTTATGACTCAACCATACCACGATCTAAAGTCTGGGATCTGGAAAATCCGTAAGGAAATTTCAGTGCATTTACGTCCGTTCCTTGATGGCAAAGTAGAGCTAAAACGAAGTCTAGGGACTAAGGATGCCTATGAAGCTAAAACAACTGCGGGTGGTGTGATTGTGGAGTTTGAGTCAGCTATAGCTTTGTTACGTCAAGAAAAAGAGCAGAAAATAACACCTGTACTGTTAGTTTGAGGGAGCAAAGCCATCAGGAGGATTACCATGCACGTGGCGGTCGATCTCGATAAACAAAACGCCTGCAATTGCAGGCGTTCTTCGATGGGCTTAGTCGGTGCTCAATTGTCATTAAAACAGGCTATTTCTTAACCCATTTGCCTTGAGCATTTTGCACATAGTTGCCTTTGTCTGTAGCCGCGATGGCTTTTTCACCAGCTAATTTGGCGACATCTGCGGCTGAAATATTATTCTTTTTGGCGATGGTTTCGTAGTGAGCGCGGCGCTTGTTGTTGACTTCATCCATCACGGCTTTGGCATCGCTATTATTTTGCACTAGACCTAAATAGCCATTGAGTTGCTCACCTAAGTAACCTTGGGATTTGGCTTCCTGCAATGACATGGCAAGGGCGTTTAAGCTGAATAAACTCAGTCCGAGCAACAGGAGTAATGTTGGCTTTTGTAGCAGGGTCTTGAGTGACATTGATTTCATCGTATATTCCTTAATTCTTTGTGATTAGAACAACTTATCATCTGACAGAAGCTGGTCTAGCTCCTTGTCCACTTTGATTTTTATCTCGTGTTCAATTTTCACATTGAGATTAATCACAATCGGTTTATCCGGCGGCTCAATTTTTACTGTAGGCGCACAGCCTTGCAATGTGCCCAGTAGCAGCAATGCACCTAAACTAACTTGCTGTAATTGAATGATCTTCACTGAGGGTTCCTTTTACTTCACGGATTTTTCGATTCTATCCTGCAGATCGTTACCAATCTGAAGGCTCCTGAATAATTGCAGCATGTTCTCTTCATGAGAGTAATTCAAGTGGATAGGGCGTTCAATCCCTTTGCTGCGACCTTTGACTTCCACTAATAGGTTGGCATCACCAGTTTGATCCATATCGAAACTACTGGATAACTGGCTGTATTCTAAGTGTTCGAGTGCTGAAAATACAAAGTCGAGATAAGGCTGTGATTGGCGCATTTGATCGACCGCTGGATTGCCAGATATGGCAATTAAACCGCCAGGCGCGCGGGCCGCTAATTGGCCGCCGCTGATCGACACTTTACCATCGACTAAGTCCACGGGTAACACGCCATCGAATATGCCATCGGCATAGATGCCTATTTGGGGTTGAATTCGCAGTACTTCTTCAAGATTCATGCCCTGCAATAATAGATAGGCGTGGGATTTGTCCTGCAATTTTAAATTAAAATCAGGCAGTAAGAACTGGCCGCTCAATACTTTGCCCTTAGCAGTCATCGACACGTCGGTATCACTCAAGCCCGTGAGTTGTTGCAGCCAATTGTCGGGAAGCTTTTCGGCATCCTTGGCGAGGACAATATCGGCCTCTACTTCGATATCGGTCAAGGGGAAGCCGGGATCGAATAAGTTAAAAGTCATCATGGTCTGCGGGCAGTTCAGCCGACTTAAACTGCTGAAATAGCCTGGCGCTTGCGGCGCCTTATAGGATTGTCCCCAGGTGAACTCGCATTGGGCCTGTAATTTCCCGCCTTCAAAGGTCGTGTCTTGATAAAAACCTTCCAGCTCTGTCATCGACTGGGTAATTTGCATGGCAAATTGGGTCTGCTCTGGCTCATGTGTCAGCTTAAATTGTGCCTGTAATTGGTTATGACCGGTCACATTTAACTCAGCGGGCAAGGGCTGGGTTTGATTAAGCAAAGACAAAGCCTCTGTCATGCTGGTATCGACAACCCACTGGCCCGTTAACAGCAGAGGCTTGTGAGGCGTGGCGAACTGTAATTGATGGTCACTTTGCAGCTCAACCGTGCCGACTTGCCACTGTTCATGGCCGTGAAGACGTTGGTTTTGCCAGTTTAACGTCTGCGCGAGTGCCAAATTATCCAGTTTAAGCACAGTCTGCTTACGTGTTCGGCCTTTGGCGCTGAGCTGCTTCTCAATCAAGAGTTGCTCCGCTTGCCAGTTAACTTGATTAGTCAAATGACTCGATTGAATAGTATTTGCAATGGATTGCAATGACGAGTAATCGAGGAGCATCGGCTTTGATGTCTCAAGGGTGAACGCCTTGAGGCTAATATCGTTGCGACTGCTCTGTATTGCGGTCGCGGCGGTGCCCGCAAGATTCTCTACCGTTTGGCTCACGCGCAGCTGCGACAAGGCAAGTGAGAGCGGCGGCAGCTTGAAGGCAAACTCGGTCGATTGTGCGCCAGTCGTATCCTTAGCCGCTAAGGGAGTTGCGCTTGCGGCCATGGGGGCCTTGGCGTTGAGCTGAATACTGCCAAGGCTTAACTGCGTCTGTTTCGTTTGATGCTTGGCGGCTTGCGCCGTTTGCTGTAGCTGCACATCTTCCAGCGCAAATTGCAGAGTGTCGCTTGAGTCACTTGAGTCACTCGTCACTGGCGCAGTGCTGACTTGCCAGTTCAGTCCTTGAGCCGATTGAGCAACACTGACATGACCCGCCGTTTGCAGCATTCCTGCGCCCCAACTGAGATCCTGCGGGGCTGCGCGCCAGAGCTCCTGCAGCGACAGTGGGGTCGTTTGTTTAAGTGCCAGTTGCCAGCGGCTCTTGACATTCCAAGCATCTGGCGTGGGCGTTAACTGGATATCTTGTAAGTGAATACGCGTCTCAAGCTTACTGCCTAGGGTGGTTAACTCTATTGCGGGCAGCGCTATTGGTTTATGGGGGCTCGCTTGAGATATCAGCGCATAGTGCAGCGGCGCCGTCATCGAAAGGCCAAGACCCACGGGTGCCTCGGTGCTTTTCAGCCCCGAGAGCAGGGTAAGGAGCGCTTGATAGTCCACATCGCTCAATTGCAGAGACTGATTAAGTGCCGCTAATAGCTGGGTGTGCTGTGCCGCATTCGGCGTAAGCGCAAGGCTAAAGGGCTCAAGGGTGAGATTGAGTGAGGCAAGTGATCCACTAAGCTCAAACCCTAAAGCCGGCTGCGGCGCGAGCGTTAAGTCGGCAAAATGGCTTAAGCTGATGCTGGGTTGCTGAATGCGGTGGCGGCTTGTAATTTCGCCGCTGGCGAGTGTCATTGCACTCTCAGAACTTAATTGCCCACTTAATCCTATCCCAAGTTGCTGCCACTGTTGATCCCACAGGGTTAATTGGCTGAGGATGCTCCCTTGGGTTTGGCGCAGGCCAATTTGATGCAGGTTTTCCAGTAGCGGTGCGATATTAAGCTCACTCTTTAGGCGCCATTGTTCGTTGCCAAGCGTGGCGGCAAGCTCGGCTAACGGCTCACCCTCTGGGCTACTAAAGGCTGTGGTTAATTCACCTTGATGATTCAGGCTGAGTTTATCCATCACCAGCTGATAGGCGGGAAGCTCTGACTGCGGTGCTAATCTGAGAGTGGTTTTACCTATATCAATTAAGGGCAACGATTTGATATTTAACGCCAACGCCGGTGTTTGTTCATCGGCGATGGTGGGGCTTCGCTTCAGCAGCGATGCACCTAGTTCAACGTCTATCTCGCCCGTGCTAATTCGCTTGATTTTTTGAGTCAAACTCTCGACTTGGACAAGTTGCTTCAGTTCTTCAAGGCTTTTGGGCCAGTTGAGTTCAAGCTGAATATCAAGATTATTGATCACTAAATGCGAGTCATGTACACGCAGGCTCGCAGAGCGAATGTGCCAATGTTCTAAACCCATGGGGCCTAAACGAATATCGCTAAGCTCACCGTCCATGCCACTTAATGCATAATTTGCGACGCGAAGGAGCAGGGCTTCGGTTTGGCTGTTGACTATCCAAATGGTTAGCGCCGCGCCAGCTAACAGGCCAGCCACAGTAGTGGCTATCAAGCTTTGTTTTAAGCGCTTTTTGAGTGTAGAACCGCGACGGTGCGTCGCCGAATATGGCGCTGCGGCCGCAGTCGTCTCTTGAGGCATCGCCTGATGCGCGTGCTCGGCAGTCTCCTGATTTGGCGATGTCGACGTGTTAACCATGGGGTTCGAATATCATCCTTATCATCAGCGCCTGGGCACGGTTCCCCGTGGGAGCGCGAGGCGATTTGGGCTGCCGATGCTCAGCGGCAAGCGGGATTAGCGGCAGTTTAACACTCAAGCCGCTGGCTGACTAATAAAGAACTTGGCAAATTTGCGCGAAGCTAGATTGAGTGCCTGTCATTATTCATCTTGATTTTACAGGCACTTATACGGCTTAAAGTAAAATAGCGTTATCGCGATTGTTTATCCGCGCAGCTTATCCTAAGAGCTGAGCGCCAATCACGGCCACTCCGCAGACTATAGCTAACAATAAACCGAGCTTCCCTCCCGCGACACGGTAACCCTGAGGCAGGTTTGCCTTATCGCGCGTTTGTCTTTGTACCCACACCATGGTCACGGGTAAAAAAATCGCGAGGATCACAAGGGCGATCGCCGCATAACCGAGGGCGGTTATAAATCCCTGCGGGTAAAAGAGGGCAAAACCTAGAGGAGGCACGAAGGTAATGGCGGCGGTGATACTGCGACCCGCGGCATTATCCTGCTGCCTTAAGTTAGCCGCCATAAAGTCAAACAGACCTAGGCTCACCCCTAAAAAGGAGGTTGCCAGCGCCAGATCGGCAAATACACTGATGGCAGAACTTAAGTATTGGCTGTGCAGAACGCTGGCTAACTGATTGATAAAGCCTGAAAGACTCTGATTGGTCATCAGTTGGCTTTGGCTGAGCACACCTTGGCTGCCCAATTGCCACAGCAGGTAAATCAGTAGCGGTAATGCCGAGCCGAGCAGCATGATTTTACGCAGGCTTTTTACCTCAACGCCTAAGTAGCGCACCACGGATGGAATCGAACCATGGAAACCAAAGGAGGTAAAAATCACTGGAATGGCGGACACGATAAGCCCTTGCTCTAGTGGCAACTCGAGTAAATGTGTGCCTTCGACCTGCGGCAGTAATAGGGCCAGCATTAGAATTAACGCAATGATTTTTAAACTAAAGAGCACGCGATTAATCAAATCGACACAATGGGTGCCTAAGCCGACAATGGTGCCGATTAACAGGGTAAATAACACGGCGCCCGCCTGCGGTGGCAGATCTAACCCTAACCAAGCATTGAGCTTTTGATTAACTTGCTCGCCGCCACCTGCGATATAGGCGGCGCACAGGGCGTAAAGTAAAAACATTAACGCAACACTGGCAATCACTTGGCCCTTGGCGCCCAAAAGCGTGCGGGCTAATTGGTTCAGGCTCACATCGCTCGGGGCAAATTGATGGATTTCAACCATCAGCAGAGCGGTGTAGGCCATCAGCGCCCAGAGGAGCAACATAATCAGGCTCGATACACCAAAACCGAGTCCTGCAGAGGCGATAGGGAGTGCGAGCATACCCGCGCCAATGGTGGTGCCTGCAATTAGTAGCAAACTGCCGAAAAATTTATTCTGTGTCATAACTTTACGCTCAAACGTCTTTATTAATGGCTCAACTGTCTCAGATGAGTGCTTTATTGAGGAGCTGTGCAGAATGGCGCGTGATACTGGGATCTAAAGGGTACGAGGGCGTACCTGTATTGGGATCGTGGCGCAATCTGCGGATCGTTGGGGATATGGCCACAATGGAAGGTCAGGCGAGTATGCCTATCTATGCCATTGCGGCTACAGATAGGGATAATAAGCTGTGGTAATGCGCATAAAACTCGCCTTTGCTTGGGGTTAATTCGGCACTTAATGACATCGAGTGACTTGACCACATCTAATGGCTTGGTCACATCACATAACAAAGACAATTTGCCCTGTTTTTTAAATTTATCTTAAATGTTAATAAGTTGCGACAATGCCTCGGTGTTGGTTCGAGGACGCTGGCTACGATAGGCAGTTAAGGTGTACTTGTCAACCATTACAACAGTATTTTGCTGATTTTTTGTCAGGGGCCAGGTGTACAATTTGCGTGACGTCGTGTGGTTTTTAGGTCAGGTTAAGGGTTACAAGACGGACTGTGGAGGCGAGGCTTTGGTTAGCACTAGAAGGGGTTGGCAACCGCAGGGATTAAGTAAAACCGGGGTTAGCAACAGCAAGTTAATTGGCCGTCACTGAATGCAAAATGGAGAGTACTCTGCCGTAGACCAAAAGGAATGCGGCAGAGAGATACCGTGATGTTTGAAAGCGGACTACTTTTGCTGCGCCTTTTGATGGCGGGCGAGCAAGTTGGCGTTGATATCACTTAAGCTTAGTGATTGATCTTCAAGCAAGACTAATAAGTGATACACCAGATCCGATGCCTCGTTAATCAGCTCTTCTTTATCGTGAGTCGCAGCGGCCAAGGCGGTTTCGAGCCCTTCTTCACCGACTTTTTGGGCGATGCGTTTGGTGCCACGGGCAAAAAGGGAAGCGGTGTAGCTCGACTCTGGGTTTTGCCCCTTACGCGAAGCAATAAGCTCGGCCAGATTGTTTAAAAACGGGTGGGCATTGCCATCGAGCCAGCAGCTTTCGGTGCCTTTATGGCAGGTTGGGCCATTGGGTAACACCTGTACCAGCAAGCTGTCGTTATCACAGTCTTTATCGATGGCGACCAATTTTAGGGTATGGCCTGAGGTTTCGCCCTTGGTCCATAAACGTTGTTTAGAGCGGCTAAAAAACGTCACATCACCGGTCGCCAGCGTGTGCTGTAGCGCGGCTTTATCCATAAATCCGAGCATTAATACCTTGCCCGATAGGTGATTTTGGATAACCGCAGGGATAAGCCCCTGTTGTTTTTCCCAGTCGAGGCTATTGACCAGTTCTGCGCTTGCTGGGCCTTGGCAACAGCTTGAAGTGGTTCCAGTTGTCATATCTGCATACCTTATTATTTGTATCAATCGCTACTGATGTTGAGTTACTGGCGAATGGCGATGCCTTCGGCCGCTAAATACTGTTTTAACTCGCCGATATTGATAATGGCCTTATGGAACACGCTGGCTGCCAGCGCCGCATCGACCTTCGCATCAATAAACACATCGCGAAAATGTGCCATAGTGCCAGCGCCGCCCGAGGCGATTAAGGGCACATCGCACAACTGGCGTACTAGGCTTAACTGCTTGATATCATAGCCGCCGCGTACGCCATCTTGGTTCATCACGTTGAGCACGATTTCGCCGCAGCCGCGTTTTTGCACTTCTTCAACCCAGTCTTGGGTGTACCAAGCGGTTTCTTTGGTGGCGGCTTCATCGCCGGTAAATTGCTTCACTTTATAACTGTCGCTTGCCGCATCATAAAATGAGTCGATGCCAATCACGATACATTGGCGGCCAAACTCATCCTGCAGGCGTGAGATTAAACTCGGGTCGCTCAGGGCAGGCGAGTTGACTGAAATTTTATCCGCGCCAAAGGCGAGTAGCTCGCGGGCTTGGCCGATGGTTTTAATTCCACCCGCCACGCAAAAGGGGATATCGATTTGCTCCGCTACTCGGCTCACCCAAGACTTATCGACTACACGATCGTGGGCACTGGCAGTGATATCGTAAAACACCAGTTCGTCGGCGCCCTCTGCGGCGTAACGCGCCGCGAGTGGCACTATATCGCCAACAATTTCATGATTGCGAAACTGTACGCCCTTAACCACGCAGCCATCTTTCACATCTAAACAGGGGACTATTCGTTTGGCCAGCATTGGATTGCCTCCGCCACATTAAACTGATTGATAAGTAAAGCTTTACCGATAATGATGCCCGCGGCGCCACTGTCTCTGACGGCGGCAACATCCTCAAGGGTGGCAATGCCACCCGAGGCTTGCCACGCGATATTGGGATAGTGGCTGGATAGCTCGCGGTAGAGTGCGGTATTGGCGCCTGTGAGGGTGCCATCGCGGCTGATGTCTGTCACCAATGCATGTTTAAGCCCCACTTGGCTAAAGTCTTCGACGATAGATTCTAGACTCTTACCGCCACCGCTTTGCCAGCCAGAAACCGCAACGATTTTCTCGCCGTTCTGATTGATATTGACATCCAGTGCCAGGCAAATTGCTTCGCTGCCAAACTTGTTAAACCAGCCTTTGACTAACTCAGGCTCTTTGACGGCGAGCGAGCCTATCACCACACGTTTAACCCCAAGGGATAATAACTCGGCGACTTGCTCTTCAGTGCGGATCCCGCCGCCCACTTGAATATTGGCGTTAAGCCCAGCAGTCAGCTTAGCAATCAAAGCCGTTTGGCGTTTTGTAGGATCTTTCGCGCCAGTTAAATCTACTATATGCAGCCAGCTTGCCCCTTGGTCTTGGTAGGATTGCAACTGGGCCAGTGGGCTTAAATCAAAGGTGGTCTGCTGCCCATAATCCCCTTGATAGAGCCTAACTACCTTGCCATCAATTAAATCAATTGCTGGAATGATCATCTGTTGTCCTTAAATTCTTTTGGTGCATTTGCTACCGCGCTTTATTGCTGAATGTTGTGGCTGAAAAATGCTGGTTCATCCCAAACACAATAAGCGATTGCATTTACTGCATTTTTAAAAAGTTACCTAGGATTTGTGCACCCACGGCGGCGCTCTTCTCGGGGTGAAATTGCACGCCCATAAAGTTGTCTTTACCGATGGCGGCGCTAAAGTCCTCACCATAACGGCATTGTGCCAAGGTGTAGTCGCTTAATGGCGCGCGGTAGCTGTGCACAAAATACACATAACTGCCGGCTGGAACACCAGCAAACAGCGGGTGAACCTGAGACGGATTGCTAAAGGTCAGTTGGTTCCAGCCCATGTGCGGCAGAGGTAAACCTTCGGCCTTAAGTGCTTGACGGTCTAGCTCGTCAATCTCGGTTGGAATAATGCCTAGGCATTGGCAATCTAGCGCTTGGCCGCCGCGTTCTTTAGAGAGCAGAGTGAGCATTTGCATCCCTAAACAGACGCCCAGCACGGGTTGAGTTAACCCTTGAATTAATTCGACTAAGGTTTTTTCCGTTAACGAAGCCATCGCGGCGCCAGCGCTGCCAACACCTGGCAGTACCACCCGTTTAGCGGCTTTAATGCTGGCTTTGTCATCGGTGACTAACACCTTAGCGCCGAGGCGCTCAAAGGCGAAACGGACTGAGCTTAAGTTGGCGCAACCTGTGTCTATGATGACAACATCAAATTCATCTATGTTTGCTGACATTGGTTTTTCCTATTGATGGGTCAGTGGGGAAGCGGTTTGTCGCCGCATTCCCGAAACTGCCCCTCGTTAAAATCATCAGGCTTTATGTTATTTGCTCATGTACCTATTTTCAGTCAAGAAGCAGATAACAAATGTTTTAGCACGGTGTTAGAGCACGCCTTTACTCGATGGTAAGACATCACCTTCGACTTTTACGGCCTGACGCAGCGCGCGGCCCAGTACTTTAAATAGCGCTTCGACCTTGTGGTGATCGTTGTCTCCTTCTGCGGCCACATGTAGGGTGCAGCGTAGGCCATCGGCAAAAGAGCGGAAAAAGTGCGGTACCATTTCGGTAGCCATTTCACCGACTTTTTCACGTTCAAATTGGGCGGCGAATTTAATAAAAGGCCTGCCGGAAAGATCCAGTAAGCATTCGCCTTTGGCCTCATCCATCGGCAAACTAAAACCAAAGCGGGCAATACCGCGTTTATCGCCCAGCGCTTGGCGCAGCGCATCCCCAATTGCCAATGCCGTGTCTTCAACGCTGTGGTGATCGTCTATCTCCAGATCGCCATCGACATTCACCTCCATTTTGAAGTTTCCGTGGGTGGCGATTTGATCCAACATATGGTCGAAGAAACCAATGCCAGTGTTAATGGCGCCTTTGCTGGGATTGTCGAGATCGACAGTCACGCGAATATCGGTTTCCTTGGTGGTGCGAACCACAGTCGCGGTGCGGCCCTTGTTGAGTAAGGCATCGGCAATCGCGTCCCAGCCAAGACTGCCACGCTGATATTGAAAGCTTTTAATCCCCATGGCATTGCCCAGTTCCACATCTGTGTGTCTGTCACCAATCACGGCGGACTGGGTAAAATCGATGGTGCCTTGGGTCAAAAAGTCTTTCACCAGTCCTAGTTTGGGTTTGCGGCAGCTGCAATTTTCATCGTTAAAGTGCGGGCAGATGAGCACATCTTCAAACTTAACCCCTTGGCTAGACAGGATTTGCATCATCATATTGTGCGGTGCATCGAAATCTTCCTGCGGGAAGGAAGGGGTACCGAGCCCGTCTTGATTGCTAACCATCACCAACCTAAACCCAGCTTTTTGCAGGCGCAGTAAGGCGGGGATCACTTGGGGCTCGAATACCAGTTTGGCGAGGCTATCGACCTGTTTGTCGGTGATTGGCTCTTCAATCAAGGTGCCATCACGGTCGATAAAAAGTATTTTCTGGGCGACATTTGGGGTAAATACTGGGTTCATGCTGCTACCTTTCAATTCAGTTTGTTATCTTTATAAAATCAGTCTATTAGGCCAATGCTGTTACAAGACTTGCACCCAAAGCTCACAGCTTTTGCGATTCAAAGAGCGACACTAAGCGGTCGGTGTCAGACTGAGAGCTAAAGCTAAAACGAATGGCTTTAGCTAGCCTTGGGTCCTTATAGGCCCGCGCGACAATGCCATTGTCGATAAGCAGCTGTGTCACTGTTGCTACGTCGTCAAACTCGGCTAAGACATAGTTGCCATTAGGTTTTAGCACGGCGCCGCCCCATTGCTCACAGTACAAATTCAGCGCCGCCGCGAGTCGCTCGCCCTGAGAATTGAGCTCATTCACTTGGGTTTTCATCCGCGCAATCCCAGCAGCTGATAGCGCTTGCACGGCCACTTCACTTACGGGCAATGGCACGGGATAGGGCGCAATTACCCGCATGATGATTTCGATAATCTCTTCATTGGCAAGCAAAAAGCCGCAGCGCGCGCCTGCTAAGGCAAAGGCTTTTGAGAGGGTGCGCAGTACAACGAGATTTGGGTAAGACTCGAGTAAATCCGCGACGCTATATTCTGGGCAAAATTCGATATAAGCCTCATCGACCACGACAATGGAGTCGGGTAGGGCTTGGATGGCTTGCTCTATGCGCGCCTTATCAATCACAGTGCCAGTTGGGTTATTGGGATTGCAGATAAACACTAACTTAGCGCCGCGCGTGGCCGTTGCAAAGTCGGATGGGAGACCGTATTCAGCCGTTAAGCTTAACGCCTTAACGCCCACATTAAAGGTTTGCGCGCTAATGGCGTACATGCCGTAAGTGGGCCCAAAGGTCGCAATGGAATCGATGCCTGGGACACAAAAGGCCCGGATCAGCAGTTCGATGGCCTCATCGGCGCCGCGGCTGGCGACAATTTTGCTTTCCACTACACCGCTATATTGGCTATAGGCATTGATTAACGCGGGCGGTTGGCACTCAGGATAACGATTTAACTTAGTTAAATCGAGCTCGCCGACGGCCACATTATTAAAGGGCGATTCGTTAGCGTTGATCCAAATATCCCCACGACCACCCAGCCTGCGAGCACTTTGGTAAGGCGTTAACTCGAGCAGTTCGGGCCGTGCAAGACGTGCGGCAAGGGTTGTTGGCTCGATGCTTGTGTTATCGAGAGTATTGTTATCGAGAGTGTTGCTGGCGCTATTGGCGCTCTGAATATTTGTCACTGGCACATTACTCGTTGTTGCTTGGCTAGTTGGCACTTGGCTCATCCTATTCATCCTAAGTCTTGCTATGGCTTTAATTAAGCGTACTGTTGATTGCGTTACTTATTTCCATCAGTCCTTAAGACTGGCTAAGCGTATCGCGACCGCATTTTTATGGGCATCGAGTAACTCATTGCTGGCAAGGGTCATTACCGCTTGCCCGAGTCCGAGCAGGCCCTTGGCACTGAGTTCTTGCACCGTAAAGCGGCGGCTAAAGTCTGCCAAGGAGAGGCTAGATACCGCGCGGCTATAACCGTAAGTTGGCAATACATGGTTAGTCCCACTGGCATAATCCCCAACCGATTCAGGTGTATAGGCCCCTAAAAACACTGAGCCTGCGGCGCGAATATGATTTAGTACGTCCCGTGGGAAGCGGGTTTGAATAATTAAGTGTTCGGGTCCATAGCAATTCGAAACGAGCGCCGCTTCTTGCATATCTTTTACCAAAATGGTGCGGCTGCCTTTTAGGGCCGTCGCAGCAATCTCTTGGCGCGGCAGGGCGGCCAGTTGCGACTCGAGCGCTTGATTGACAGCTTGTGCTAATGGCTCAGAATCCGTGACTAAAATGACCTGCGAATCTGGGCCGTGCTCTGCTTGCGAAAGTAAATCTGCGGCAATAAACTGCGCATTGGCATCGCTATCGGCAATCACTAATACCTCAGAAGGGCCTGCGGGCATATCAATAGACACAGTGCAGCGACCGTCCTGCGAGACTAAGCGCTTGGCTTCGGTGACATAACGATTGCCTGGGCCAAAAATCTTATCGACGCTGGGAATCGTTTCAGTGCCAAAGGCCAGTGCGGCAATGGCCTGCGCGCCGCCCACTTGATAGATTTCGGTGATCCCACAGGCGTTTGCCGCATACACAATTGCATCGTTAATCGGCGGCGGACTCACCAATACGCGTTTTTCGCAGCCAGCAATTTTGGCAGGCAGGGCCAACATCAGTACGGTTGAGATTAATGGGGCGCTGCCACCGGGAATATATAAACCGACTTTTTCAATCGGTTCGCTACGAAGCTCGCAGCGAACCCCCGCTTGGGTTTCAATGTCGATGGGGCGAAATTGCTGCGCGCTGTGGAACACATCAATATTGGCCATCGCTTGGGCAATGGCGGCTTTAAGTTCGGTCGAGACTCGTGCGCTGGCGGCGCTAATCTCGCTTTCACTTAAACGCAGACTGTCGATATTGGCACTATTAAAGCCATCAAACTTTTGATTAAACTCTTTTAGCGCCGCATCGCCACGGCTAGCTACGGCATCAACAATGGCCCGAACACTTTGTTCTAAGCCGCTGTCACCAATTAAAGGTGAGCGTTGGAGCGCGGCTTGTTGTGCATCGACGGATAACGCTGCCCAAGTCAAAATATCCATAGATCACCCCATCATTTTTTCAATTGGCATGACGAGGATTGAGCTGGCACCGAGCGCGGTGAGTTCTTCCATGGTGTCCCAGAATAAATCTTCGGTACTGACGGCGTGAATGGCCACTCGATTAGTATCGTCGTTTAATGGCAATACAGTAGGATTTTCGGCACCGGGCAGCAGGGCGACAATTTGATCTAAAGTTTCAGTGGGCGCGTGCAGCAAAATATATTTACTTTCACGGGCGCGGATCACGCCGTTTACGCGGGATAAAATGCGATCGATTAAGGCTTGTTTGCTCGGCGTTTGGGTTTGGGTTGATTGAATAATGCAGGCCATGGAGCGGTAGATAACTTCAGTCTCGTATAAACCATTGGCTTCAAGGGTTGCGCCAGTGGAGACTAAGTCACAAATGCCATCGGCAAGCCCTGCACGCGGCGCAACTTCAACCGAGCCTTTTAACATACAATCGCGATAATTTATGCTCTTTTGTTGCATAAAACGACGCAATAGATTGGGGTAGGAGGTGGCAATTCTCAAGCCTTCTAGGGATGAGGCATTGGCATAGCTAAATTCGGTTGGTACGGCTAACGAGAGACGGCAGGCGCCAAAATCTAATTGGCGTAATTTTACATATTCAGCTGGCTTATTTAGGGTTTGACGCTCAATTTGCTCTTCTTCGAGCACGTTCTCACCAATAATGCCTAAATCGACCACGCCATCCATAACCAGTCCTGGAATATCATCGTCACGTACTCTGAGTAAATCGATAGGCATGTTATCTGCGTGTGCGATAAGACGTTGTTCGTTAATGGAAAACTTAACACCGCAGCTCTTGAGTAATTGCTGAGAGTCGGTCGATAGGCGACCCGATTTTTGAATGGCAATACGTAAACGGTTTGATTCAGTCATAATTTTATCTCGCTCAAAGT
Source organism: Shewanella sp. Sh95 (assembly GCF_001308045.1). Classification (NCBI taxonomy): domain Bacteria; kingdom Pseudomonadati; phylum Pseudomonadota; class Gammaproteobacteria; order Alteromonadales; family Shewanellaceae; genus Shewanella; species Shewanella sp. Sh95. The sequence continues at coordinate 1,197 of NZ_LGYY01000270.1, read as the reverse complement.
TAACAAATTCAAAATGATATTCTTTCGTTTCACGCTTTAACTGGTTTATCGGCACCGCCAGTAAATGTGGCGGTTAACATATTGAAATTAATTACTAATTATCTATTAAATCGTTAGTTAAAAAGCCCAAAAGCAAAAACCCCCAGAATTCCTTCCAGGGGTTAGTGATCATCTTTGAATCAGTCCGCCAGAAGGATATAGTCCTTCGGCAGTGAGCGTCCGAAGGCTACCGCATATGGTGGTGATGGTGGTGGATAGCGTTCAGTAGTTGGCTCATATGACTCTCTATACTCTGTGATTATGTTGAATTTGGTGTTGGTGGATACTTATCCATCGAACGTTTTTTTAAGCTAACCGCTTTCTGTGCCGTTTGCAACAGCTAATTTTAACTAAATAAGAATATTTATGCGTTTTGTGAAAATGTTTCATCTTGGTGGTCGCAGGACGATAATCTGCTTATCGCAAGGAGGGGCGAATTAGGGGATTGGCACAAAGCCGATGCTGCGTTTAGACAAATTCGGCTGGCGGTAAGTATGGTAAATCTTGTCTAACAGCGTTCAATCTAGACTGATGATTGAGGATGAGTGTCCCTCGACAAACACGATTAGGCACAGCGCTAATGCTGAATTAGCGCGTGACATCCCTTTTACCCTGTTAAATATTCTCCAAACAGGCGATCAACTGTTTGTTGGCAATATTTGTCTTCACCACGCCAATATTCGGCAAATACCCAGTCATTTTTGCCTTGGCGTTGTCTATAGACAGTATTGGGTTTTAATATTCCCAGACTGGCTAATATTTCGATTAATATTTGTCGCTCAGCTTTACTCGACTTAATCACATTCGCTAATCTTTTCTCTAGTGTACTGGGATAATCCGACTTTCCGCACCTGATTTAGGAATAAATTTGCCGATACCGTTCGCCTAACACGTCGAGAATGATCTGCTGGTCCACTGTGAGTCCTGTGACTTGAGGTGGCGCCTCTCCCAACTGGTACTCGTGCACCCCGCCAAAGCGTAAAAAAATCCACCGCGCAGTCGGTTTTTGCGTGGGTTTCTTTTTCATGTCCGCCACACTCCGGTTCTGCTCTACTAAGCCCTGCCGGATCCGGTGCTCCAGCGCCGCATAAATCATCAGGCTACAGGTCATCACCATCAGCAACGCTTCGATACGTTCCGGTTTTTTAAGATATAACG
>NZ_LGYY01000191.1:0-45879 GCF_001308045.1 Shewanella sp. Sh95 | reverse complement strand
CATTTGATGGCAATAAACCTGAATGCATCGATAAACCTCTTTTCCGACATTACCTTTCAATATCCGAAAGCGGTACTTTGGTGTCCAGACTATATGATATTGACATCGCCAGAACACATGCGATGCTTGCTCGTATCTACTCATGTTATTTGCCTCTTTTGACTTCGCTAAAAATCAAAGATGCATTTAACATGGGTAGGTATACAGGCAAAGCCTCAAATGATGATAACCACCTACTGAAGTAGGTGGTTTTGGGCTAAAAATAAAAAGCCGCTAAAAGCGGCTTTCAATGGTAAATAATCTGATGATATAAAGGCTTAGATATATTGCACCGAAATAATTTCGTAGTCGGTCAAACCACCGGGGGTCGTGATAGACACTTCATCCCCTTCGTTTTTACCCACTAATCCTCGGGCGATCGGAGAGTTGACTGAAATCAGGTTTTCTTTGATGTTGGCTTCATCGTCACCTACGATTCGGTAGGTAACTTCAGCATCGGTATCGAGATTTAAGATAGTCACAGTCGCGCCAAAAATAATACGACCGTTGTTCACCATCTTAGTCACATCGATGATCTGCGCGTTAGAAAGTTTGCCTTCAATATCACGGATACGCGCTTCACAAATACCTTGCTCTTCACGGGCTGCGTGGTATTCAGCGTTTTCCTTCAGATCGCCTAATTCTCTCGCTGAGGCAATCGCTTCAGTGATTTTAGGGCGACGTTCAAACTTGAGCATATCTAACTCTTTACGCAGCTGTTCTGCACCGACAACTGTCATAGGAACCTTAGTCATAACTTCTTTCGTCTCCTTTAAACAAAAGCAACCCGTGCCGACGCTAAGGTCAACACAGTAAAATCAGGGTGGAATTGCGCTATTCTAATCGTTATGCGCGTGGGATGCATCAAGAACTGTGCACCCTTGCAGCTTACTGAAGCTAGCGCCCAGATGCTAGTAGTAAAGAATGATAGTGCGATCTTAATTACGGCAAGAGCCAAAAACAAAAATGCCCACAAACTAAGTTTGTGGGCATTAATCACTTTAGTAATAAAGTCTTAGCTTATTCAAGCCCTGCTTCGAAGGTCAAAAAGATTTCGCTTACCGTCTTATCGGCAAGTGATTTATCAGGACTTGGGCGCTCGATAGAGGCATGTAATAAATAACGGCCAGCGGCAGGTAACGTCATCGCCACTTTACCTTCTTTATCAGAGGTTAAGCTAATTTCCTCTGGCTTGTTACGGTATAGGCTACCGTCCTTCATAATGGCTACGCTGACGCCTTCAACGGGCTTTCCATCATAGACAAATTGCAGTGTTGCAGGTTCATTCTCAACAATATCAGCAGGATGCGTGATAGGTACTAATTCTAAGTATTCACCTTTAGGTGCCAGTACCTTATCGGTTGGTTTATTGCGAGTCACATAGGTTTCAACCCTAGCAACGGTTAATGAGCCTTTAAGATCATAGGCATCCTTTGGCATGACAGCTGCGGTCGCTTTTTTATCAAGACGACTACGCACTACCTCTTCTTTTCCTTTGACTTTGTAAACCGAAAAATACCGAGGCGTAACTTCTTTCTCGAACTTATAGGTGCCGTCTTGTAATAGCTGCACATCGAAAACCGATTTACGGCCGCCAGTGTAGCTCGAACTTGGTGAACTCGCCTTGCCATCGGGTAAATACACTTTCACATCGCTAGCCGTAACAGGCTTATCAACCATAAACACTTGGTTACTAGCGGAAACATCAGAAGTAATCCAAACTGCCTCATTACTTTCTGCCGACACATTGTAGTGGCTAGGTAGAATCCAGCGGTCATGGCTGCTGGCAAATGGGCTGATGCACAGTGCGCTAACTAAGGCAACAAAACGTAATTTCATCTTCATATCCTTTTCGTTAAATACTAGGCTTAGCGAGTCATGCCGCTTAAGCGAATATCAATAACGCCAGTTTCAGTGGTGGCGGGTAATTGGGCGGTAAAATCCCCCGCCGATAAATCAAAGTTTTGTCTGACCAAATCACGGCCACCATGCTCACGCACCACTTCGATAAACACCGTGTAGGAGGCAGGAACAAGAGGTTTACCTGCATCATCTTTTAAGTCCCAATCAATTTTGTAGTGGCCAGCAGGACGTGTTGCTGAGGCGATACCATCGACAAAGCTCATATCCTCACGTCCGGCTTTACGCCACCAACGACGAATATCCTTGAGCCATTTATGGCCTTCATCCCATACCCATAGGCTTATGGTTTTAACGGTTTGGCCCTTGGCATCCTCAACCCATACAGCCACATAGGGTCTGTGATACTGGCCCTCGGTAATTTCTGGCAAGGTTAAATCCACGGTCATTTTCGGTGCGGCCAATACCGCAGAACTCACAAACAACGCACCGATAGCAGTGGTGCGAATAAGATGACGCATCATCAATCGGCTCTCCCTATGGAACAAAATAAACATAAACAAGTGCGCAGCCAGAGCTGACGATCACCATATAAAACAACGATTTTTTTAGTCTTTTGGTTTGAGGTAACAGTAAATAAGCACCCGTGAGTGAGAACAAAATAATCAACAGCGCACAAAGATCGAGTACCCAAGCCCAGACACTTCCAGTATTACGGCCCTTGTGCAGATCATTTAGCACTGCGACAACGCCATAATCTAAGGTCTCGATATAGGCTTTGCCGTCGAGCAGATCGAGGGTGACTGTGCGATAGGTACCAGGCCCCTTACTCACTAGGCTGATTTCATCCTCATCGATATCGGCAGTGGTAATATCCATATCCCATTGACTTTTAAGCCAATGCCCCGCAGCTAAACGCCACTCGGGCTCCTGCGACGCAGCGGGAATTAAATAACTGGGAATATCAAACTGCTCGCGCAGTGGCTCTTGATCCGCAGACGAAAACCAATTGGGGTGATTTAAGGTGATCCCCGTAATCGCGAAAAATAGCATTAACAAAAGCAACGCCATTGAGACGTAGACATGGATAATGCGTGCGTAGGAAAGAGATGATTTACTGACTTTAAATTTCAACGACTGACTCTCAAAAAAGGTATTTCAGGGATTGCTGCCTAAAATCGCCAAAACACAGCAGAACTTAGTGCCTGTATGAAATAAAATTAATGGGCTGATAGTAAATGATATTTATTATCAAAAAGCACCAAGTTTACAATCTTTACATACTCAATACGGTAGCGTTAGATAAAAGCAGCACTGGTATAACTTGAAGGGAGACAAACTCTCGAATAAAGATACTTTGCAACATTTGGAGAATTACAATTAATTCATATAGATAAAAAGCAACATTTGGACTTAAAATCACACTTAAAATTTACCCTCTTCCCCCTCTCGTTTACAGAATCACAATCGGCTACAATCCGCCGCCGGCGACTTGCTGGTACTTCCAAAGGAAATATCATCTTGGGTACAACTCTGCTCAAAAAAATGCGTTGCCTTAACATTATTTGGCTCGCATTAATGCTAAACGCCTGTGTTGCTCCACTGCTGTTAATGTCGCCTCAAGGCCAACTGATGTGGGCACTGCTAAAACCCCTCGTAGGATTAAATCCTAATGATGTCGGGCTATTCGAACAGCCTCTCATTAAAGATCGTATGAAGTCGCTACTCGGTGATAACTATGAGACCACAGTATCTCTGTTAAAAACTGCCGACAAAATTCAACAGGAAGGCCCCTTATTTTATATGGTGTCGACTTATACTCCCGTGCCTGAAATGGCCGAAAAAGCCGGATTTGTATGGAATTCAGAAACCAACCAAATGGCAGTGATGTTATTAACGGGTGGCTCGCCAAAAATTATCTCTGAGCAGTTTACCAATCAAGCAGAGAAACTCGTTCCAAGCTGGCCAAAAGAACTGGCTGACTATACGGATCCGCAAAAACTGCAGCAAAAGGCCATAGAAGCTGGCACGGAAAAACTGCAAGAACAAATCCCAGCAGCTGCGCCCCTAAAAGCGGTTGCCACAGGCGATGTAAAAGCTACACAGGAAACGGTGCTTGAAAAAGCGGTGAACGAAGTCGCAGCTCCCACAGCAGTTAAAGAAGTAAAACCCGTACAATAACCACGACTCAACGCTCGGCGAGCTTTTTAGTCGCATTTCACTTTTATCGGTGTTAGCCACAGTGTTTATTGAACACTGTGGCTTTTTATCTCTATAAACACCTGTCTAAGCCAATTAAGTGCATCTTAGCCATTAGTCATTCTCATATCGCCAAAACACTCAGCAATGCCATAACACACTAACAATGGAGAAGAAGATTGAAAAATAGCGAAGTAACCAGAGGATGAATCGACAAGCATATACAAACGACAGAAAGCAAAAAGCCCGTCAAAGGACGGGCTTTTTAATTATGGCTGGGGTACTAGGATTCGAACCTAGGTATGCCGGGATCAAAACCCGGTGCCTTACCGCTTGGCGATACCCCAATTAACTTGTTTTAACCGTAAAGGTTGCATTTTGATGGTACGGGAAGAGAGACTTGAACTCTCACACCTCGCGGCACCAGAACCTAAATCTGGCGTGTCTACCAATTTCACCATTCCCGCATCAAAATGTACCAGATTCACTCATACAAGCATCTCTGGATTTTTACCAGATAAACCAATTGATTTACGTGGATTTAAATATGGTAGCAATGGCGGGACTTGAACCTGCGACCCCAGCATTATGAGTGCTGTGCTCTAACCAGCTGAGCTACATTGCCATGGCTGGGGTACTAGGATTCGAACCTAGGTATGCCGGGATCAAAACCCGGTGCCTTACCGCTTGGCGATACCCCAAAAACTGAGAAACATGAAATGATGGCTGGGGTACTAGGATTCGAACCTAGGTATGCCGGGATCAAAACCCGGTGCCTTACCGCTTGGCGATACCCCAACTAAAACTTGTTTCATCACCCGCTAACGCAGATGTTTAAAATAATGGTACGGGAAGAGAGACTTGAACTCTCACACCTTGCGGCACCAGAACCTAAATCTGGCGTGTCTACCAATTTCACCATTCCCGCACAGTTTCAATTTTACATCCTGAAGCGATGCTAGCAAAAGCTAGTATAACGAAATGGTAGCAATGGCGGGACTTGAACCTGCGACCCCAGCATTATGAGTGCTGTGCTCTAACCAGCTGAGCTACATTGCCACTTCGTTATTGCGCGCCCCTCGTAGCGAGGAACGGGGCGTATTATGCTTATTCGAGGTATCGAGGTCAACAGCTTTTTTTCGCTATTTTCCTTGATACAAACCGTTCGGCTATTACTTCACCAAACTGAGCAACAGATGCACTAAATCAGCCTCTGTTGCCCGTATTTTGCCTAACTTTCTACAGCTTAGCCCAATAATGACTAACTTATACGTTAAACAGGAAGTGCATCACATCGCCATCTTGAACGATATAAGTCTTGCCTTCTACACGTAATTTACCCGCTTCTTTGGCGCCAGCTTCACCTTTATAGGCAATAAAGTCGTCAAATGCCACCACTTGTGCACGGATAAACCCACGTTCGAAGTCGGTATGAATAACGCCCGCCGCCTGTGGTGCAGTCGCGCCTACAGAAACGGTCCAAGCACGCACTTCTTTTACGCCCGCAGTGAAGTAAGTTTGCAGGTTCAATAACTGGTAACCCGCACGGATTACGCGATCCAACCCAGGCTCTTCTAACCCAAGGTCTGCCATAAACTCATCGCGTTCTTCAACATCCATTTCAGCCAATTCTGATTCAATTGCAGCGCACACTGAAACCACAATGGCGTTTTCTTTTTCAGCAATGGCACGCACTGCATCTAAGTGTGGGTTATTGTCAAACCCATCTTCAGCCACGTTGGCAATGTACATGGTTGGCTTTAAGGTTAAGAAATTTAAGTAAGCAACAGCTTCTAATTCTTCCTTAGAAAGATCCATCGAGCGCAGCATTTTGGCTTCATCGAGCACTGGACGCATTTTCTCAAGAACCTCAACCTCAAACTTAGCGTCTTTATCGCCACCCTTAGCACGTTTTTGCTGACGAATAACGGCGCGCTCTAAGCTATCTAAGTCGGCAAGCGCCAACTCGGTATTGATCACTTCGATGTCGCGAGCAGGATCCACTTTATTTGCAACGTGAACGATGTTGTCATCGTCAAAACAACGTACCACATGACCAATAGCATCGGTTTCACGGATGTTAGCAAGGAACTTGTTCCCTAAACCTTCACCTTTAGAAGCGCCTGCAACTAGGCCAGCGATATCCACGAACTCCATAGTGGTTGGCAGTATACGTTGAGGATTAACAATTGCCGCCAGCGCATCTAAACGAGGATCCGGCACAGGCACTACACCAGTGTTTGGCTCAATGGTACAAAACGGGAAGTTTGCCGCTTCGATGCCAGCCTTAGTTAACGCATTAAAAAGCGTTGATTTACCTACGTTAGGAAGACCAACAATGCCGCATTTAAAACCCATATTCTTACCTTTCTCTCGATGATTGGCTGGCAAGTCACACTCACCAGCAAGTTTTAGTCGCACTGCCCCTTGGCAGCACATTGATAAATCGTCTTGACGTTTGAATAGCGACCTATAACAAAGCGCCTACCCAAATATTACTCCGCTTTAAAGGAGTGTAATCGAGTCATGGCTTTCACCATGTCCTCTTTAAATAAAATTTCAGTTGAGCGAACGGCTTCGTCTACGGCAGCATTGATCAGCTCTTGCTCTTTCGCGGGAGCCTTACCCAGTACGTAACCACTGACTTTATTTTTATCGCCGGGATGACCAATCCCAATCCGTAAACGATAGAAGTTTTTATCATTGGCTAATTTGGCAATAATGTCTTTTAAACCGTTATGACCACCATGGCCGCCACCGAGTTTAAATTTAGCCACGCCCGGTGGCATATCCAGCTCATCGTGGGCCACCAGAATTTCTTCAGGTGTAATACGAAAGAAATTAGCTAAAGCACCTACGGCTTTACCACTTAAGTTCATATAGGTAGTCGGTATGAGTAAACGCACATCTTTACCGTGTAATACGGCTCTGGCTGTCAGGCCAAAATACTTGCTATCGGCGACTAAGCTCACACCACAAATACGGGCTAATTCTTCCACATACCAAGCACCCGCATTATGGCGAGTCTGGGCATATTCAGTACCCGGATTGGCAAGCCCTACGATTAATTTAATTTCGCTCATGACACTCACTAATGGCACTCAATACTGCGTTAATTGGTCGATGGCAAAGCACACAGGTCGACCATATTGAGCTAATAATGCCGCTTATACTCGTTAAAAACGCGGCATTTTAGCACTCAATGCGTAAGTCAACAAATACCGAGTAAGCAAGTGCTCACAACGAGGAACTAATTGAGCCCCATCGCATACTTAAGTACAGTTTGTTTGATGGGAGAATTGATATTGGCCAATTTTAATGCGCCATTGCGAAGTAATTTAAGCGGCAAAATATCATTACTAAAGCTAGCGTAAAACACATCCATAGTGGTCATCATCAGCTGATTATCAAGGTAACGTTTTGCTTGATATTGGCTTAATACCTCGGTTGACCACCATGGTTTATCCTCAGTTAATGCCGTCTTGATGGCTGTCAATAAAGCTCCAACATCTTTAAATCCAAGGTTAACCCCTTGACCAGCAAGCGGATTAATGGTGTGCGCTGCATCCCCTAAAATCACCACATTTGGCTTAAAATAAGCCTGAGCATGCCGGCGCGTGAGCGCAAAGCTGCCCTTGGCCTCAACCGTAAAATCACTGTCTAAACGAGATGGAAAATGCTGGCGAATTTGGTCGGCCAACTGTTTATTATTCAGTTGCATTAACTGTTTGATGCGATTGGCATCATCATACCAAACTAACGAGGCATGATTACCGGGTAAAGGTAACAAGGAACGTGGGCCGCTAGGTGTAAATTGCTGCCAAGTCACATCTTGTTGACCTTGGGCGGTTTGGATATTAATCAGCATGGCCGATTGAGCATAGTCCCAACCCGAAATCCCAATGCCCGCCCATTGGCGTACTTGAGAATTCGCACCGTCAGCGCCAACCAACAGCTTAGCCTCAAGTGAATAACCGGATTGTAAGTGCACGCTTACCGTATCAACGCCACGCGCAAAGTGGGCAACGCGCTCAGGGCAAAAGAGTTGAATATTTTCCCATTGCTGCATTTGCTCCCACAGGGCGAGCTGCACTAAACGGTTTTCAACGATATGGCCTAAATGGCTAGCGCCGATTTGTGAGCTATGGAATTGGGTAATACAGCCATCAAGCTCCCAAGTCTCTAAGCCAAGATAAGGCACATTACGCATCTTAAGTAAGCTGTCTAATGCGCCTAACTGCTCAAGTAAATGTTCAGAGGCAACGCTTATTGCCGAAACCCTCACATCTAATGCCTGCTCTGGAGAATAAGCCTCGGGCGTAAAGGACTCAACTACAGCAACGTTAAGTCCTTGCTGTGCAAGACCAATCGCCGTTGCCGCGCCCACCATGCCGCTACCGACTAAAACCACATCAAAGGATTGAGTCTCTGATGTTATCGGTGCAGATTGCTGTGTTTGGCTCATTGTTCGGCTCATCTTAATTACCACTCATATTGTTGTTTAGACTTGTCAAATGCACCTTGTCACACCATCGCCATTCGCAACAGCTGCGCTATAAATAATGCATTGGCTGCCACACCAACCATGTAAACGTTACCGTCAGTTACCGCAACAGGCTCGATTATGCCCTATATCACTACACCACGGAAATGTTGAACGTATTTCGACTCTAAATCCGTGAAGACATTGGCATTTGCTCCAGCAATAGCTTGTTGCCAATGGCAAATGCTGCACTAAGTCACCAAGAATAAATCACCTAAAACCCATCAATAGCGATAAACCTAGCTTCTTTGTGGGTATCATAATCCGATAGGATTAGCGAGTAAAAATGTGGACAACGCTGGTCAGCAGCCACAACTGCGGGTAAAATGTCGCGCTATTTTGACTGGGCGGTCTGTTGGTCTTTTTACAAGGCAACGACGGCTCGGGACTCTTTTTACAGGGCAGCGTAGGGCAACACAACTGATGAGCAAAAAACTCCATATTAAAACTTGGGGCTGTCAAATGAATGAGTACGACTCATCTAAGATGGCGGATCTTTTAGGCGAATACCAAGGTTACACCTTAACTGAAGAAGCAGAAGAAGCAGATATTCTGCTGCTGAACACTTGTTCTATCCGTGAAAAAGCACAGGAAAAAGTGTTCCATCAGTTAGGTCGTTGGAAAACACTCAAAGATAAAAATCCTGACCTGATTATTGGTGTGGGTGGCTGTGTTGCATCTCAAGAAGGTAAAGCGATTAAAGACCGAGCTCATTGTGTTGACATCATCTTTGGCCCACAGACGCTTCACCGTCTACCGGAGATGATCGAACAAGTACGCCGCGGCGATAAAGCAGTGATCGATGTGAGTTTTCCTGAGATCGAAAAATTTGACCGTCTTCCCGAACCACGCGCCGAAGGCCCAACGGCGTTTGTGTCAATTATGGAAGGTTGTAGCAAATACTGTTCATTCTGCGTGGTACCTTATACCCGTGGTGAAGAAGTCAGCCGCCCATCGGACGACATCATTCTTGAAATTGCCCAACTGGCAGAACAAGGTGTGCGCGAAGTTAACCTGCTCGGTCAAAACGTCAATGCCTACCGTGGCGCAACCCACGATGGCGGGATCTGTACCTTTGCCGAGCTATTACGCTATGTTGCCGCTATCGACGGCATCGACCGTATTCGCTTCACCACCAGTCACCCGATTGAATTTACCCAGGATATCATCGACGTTTACGAAGATACGCCTGAATTAGTGAGTTTCTTGCACTTACCCGTGCAGTCAGGTTCTGACCGCATTCTCACCGCAATGAAACGTGGCCATATGGCGATTGAGTACAAATCTATCATCCGCCGTCTGCGTAAAGCCCGCCCTGATATCCAAATCAGCTCCGACTTTATTATTGGTTTCCCTGGTGAAACGAAAGAAGACTTCGCCGATACCATGAAGCTGATTGAAGATGTAGGTTTTGACCACAGCTTTAGCTTTATCTACAGTGCGCGCCCAGGCACGCCAGCGGCAGATTTACCCGATGACGTTGATATGGAAGAGAAAAAGCAACGTCTGGCGATTCTACAAGACCGTATCACTCAACAGGCCATGCGTTACAGCCGCCATATGATGGGTACAGTGCAACGCATTCTGGTTGAAGGCCCCTCGGTGAAAAACCCGATGGAACTGCGCGGTCGCACCGAAAACAACCGTGTGGTGAACTTTGAAGGCTTACCAAAACACATTGGTACCTTTGTGGATGTCGAGATTGTCGACGTTTACACTAACTCGCTACGCGGTAAATTTATCCGCGGTGAAGATGAAATGGATCTGCGCCGTAACCTGCGCCCATCGGATATTCTGGCGAAGCATAAGCAAGATGATGATCTCGGTGTCACTCAATTTAAACCTTAAGGGTTTAAATCTTGGGTGAGTGTACCTATATAAAGAGGGCGACAATGTCGCCCTCTTATTTTATGGCCTTAACAACTGCTGTAATTGATGATTTTCCGTTAGCAATTATGATAGATGGCTCGTAAACTGAAATTATCTTCTGATAAGAGGCAGCGATAGCAAACTGACATCGCACTTGACTTTCACTCAGCACTTTGCTTGGTATTTGATAATTTGCTTGTTATTTGACAATAGGAGCACTGTTTGTCCAGTAAATTAACCACAATGAATTTGTATCTCGAACCAGCAGAAACCCGCCGTTTGGCTTCACTGTGCGGTCCCTTCGATGACAATATCAAACAGATTGAGCGTCGCGTTGGCGTTGAGATAGTCCGTAAGAACAACCATTTCCAAATTACCGGATTACCACGTCACTGTTTAAGTGCCAATAACTTACTTAAGCAGCTCTATATTGAAACTCAAACGGTCAAGGGCAGCACGCCGGATCTCGACCCTGAACAAGTGCATTTGGCAATTCAAGAAGCCATTGCCCTAGAGCAGGACGACAGCGGTGACGATAAAGCCTTATTTATCAAAACCCGCCGTGGCGTGATAAAACCGCGCAACCCCAACCAAAGCACCTATGTGGCCAACATTGTGCGCCATGATATTACCTTTGGTATTGGGCCTGCGGGAACGGGTAAAACCTACTTAGCGGTGGCCGCCGCGGTTGATGCACTAGAGCGTCAAGAAGTGCGCCGTATTCTGCTCACCCGCCCCGCGGTTGAAGCGGGGGAAAAACTCGGCTTCTTACCGGGCGATTTAAGCCAGAAGGTCGACCCCTATCTGCGCCCGCTCTATGATGCCTTGTTTGAAATGCTCGGCTTTGAAAAGGTCGAGCGCTTAATCGAGAAAAACGTTATCGAAGTAGCGCCTTTGGCCTACATGCGCGGCCGCACCTTAAACGATGCCTTTATTATTCTCGATGAGAGCCAAAACACCACGGTTGAGCAGATGAAAATGTTCTTAACCCGTATTGGCTTTAACTCACGCGCGGTGATCACGGGTGACATCACCCAAACCGACTTACCCAAACATGTTAAGTCAGGTCTGCGCCACGCCATTGAAGTATTAAGCCAAGTGGAAGAGATCAGCTTCAACTTCTTCGTGTCTCAAGACGTTGTGCGTCATCCTGTGGTTGCTCGCATTGTCGAAGCCTATGAGGCTTTTGATCGTAAAGAGCAGGCATTAAAGGCCGAAAAAGAGCGCCGCGACAATCAACAAGCGCACCCACAAACGCAACAGGAAGTTATAAAGCATGAGTCTTGATTTAGCCTTAGATGTGCAATACGCCACGGCGAGTGACTATCTTCCTAGTGAAGAACAATTTGCCCTCTGGGTAAAAACCGCCATTGGTAATAGCATGGAACAGGCGGAGCTGACGATCCGTATCGTCGATGCCCGTGAAAGCCAAATGCTAAACAGCACTTACAGAGGGAAAGACAAGCCCACTAATGTGTTGTCGTTTCCCTTTGAAGCACCGCCAGAAATTGAACTTCCGCTGCTTGGAGATCTTGTCATTTGTGCCGCAGTCGTTGAAAATGAAGCGCGTGAACAAGATAAAACTCTAGAAGCCCATTGGGCACACATGGTTGTACATGGTTGCCTGCATCTGCTAGGTTATGATCACATTGAAGACGAAGAAGCCGAAGAGATGGAGTCTTTAGAGACTCAACTCATTGAAAGCTTAGGTTTTACTGACCCATATAAGGAACAATAATTAACTGAGATACTCTCTATCAAGGTTAATGAGAAAACTATGAGTGACGATATCCCCCCGAGTACGAACGCCCAAAAGAAAAGCTGGTTTGACAGAGTAAGTCAGTTATTTCAGGGCGAACCTCAAAATCGCGAAGACTTAGTTGATGTAATTGATGGCGCAGAACAGCGCGAACTGATATCAGAAGACACCCGCGAAATGATTAAAGGTGTATTGGAAGTTTCCGATATGCGTGTTCGGGACATTATGATCCCACGAGCTCAAATTGTCGCGATTCAAATCGACAATACCGTTGAAGAGTTGCTCGCAACTGTTATCGGTTCAGGCCATTCTCGCTTCCCAGTGGTTAACGAAGACAAAGACCATATCGAAGGCATTTTACTGGCTAAAGATTTGATCCCTTATGGTTTCTCAAACAGTGAAGAACCCTTTTCCCTTGAGCGCGTGATCCGCCCAGCGGTTGTTGTGCCAGAGAGTAAACGCGTCGATGTGTTACTCAAAGAATTCCGCTCCCAGCGTTACCATATGGCGATTGTCGTCGATGAATACGGTGGCGTATCCGGTCTGGTAACTATTGAAGATATTCTCGAAGAAATCGTCGGTGAGATTGAAGATGAATTCGATCACGATAGCCCTGAAGACACCGAAATCCGCAAAGTCGGCAATACTGTCTATATGGTGAAGGCGCTTACGCCTATCGAAGATTTTAACGAAGAATTCAACACCCATTTCAGCGATGAAGAGTTTGATACCGTTGGTGGCTTGGTGTCCCATGCCTTTGGCCACTTGCCGGAGCGCAATGAGAGCATCATGATCGAAGGTATTGAATTTAAAGTTATCAACGCCGATACCCGACGTTTAATCCAACTCAGAGTAAAACTCCCCGATCCCAATATCGGTGAAGACGTAGAATAACCCTCTGCGTAAGAATAACTCTCCTTGTAAGAAGAATGATCCGTGCTAACTAACATTCGGGCTTTTGCCCAACAAAAGTCTCGATTGAGTGCGTTACGCCTCGTACTGGCGTTTATTTTAGGCGCCAGTACAGCGCTTTCCTTTGCCCCGTATTCCTTCTGGATCATCTATCCTATCGCCATGGCGTTAGCCCTTTGGCAGAGTGAATCCTTAAGCCCTAAAGCAAGCTTTTTCCATTGGTTAAGCTTTGGTTTTGGCTGTTTTGCCGTTGGGATCAGTTGGGTGCATGTCAGTATGGACACCTTCGGTGGCCTCCCCTTAGCCGCTTCAGTAGGGCTAATGGCGCTGTTAGCACTCTATTTAGCCCTCTATCCAGCCTTAACGGGTCTGGGTTTAGCGTGGTTGACTCGCACTAATACTCCCTCGCTATGGCGTAACCTGCTCTTCTTCCCCGCGCTTTGGGTCTTAACCGAATGGGCCAGAGGCTGGGTGATGACAGGGTTTCCCTGGATCTGGGCCGGCTATTCCCAAACTGAAGGCCCATTAAAGGAACTCGCGAGTATTATTGGCGCCTTAGGATTAAGTTTCATTATCGCCATGGTTGCGGGCGCATTGGCCTTGTGTTTTAGCAAGCGCTACAAAAGTCTGTTGATTTTACTGCCCATCATCGCAGCCGCTACTTGGGTCGCGCCTAAGCTTTCACAAATTAAGCCGACAGGCGAGTCGGTCAAGGTCGCGCTTGTGCAAGGCAATATTCCGCAAAGTATGAAATGGGAACCCGATGCACTCTGGCCAACCCTGTTGAAATACATGGATTTGTCCCGTGAACACTTTGATGCTGACATTATCGTCTGGCCAGAAGCAGCGATCCCAGCGCCAGAATCTATGGTGCAAGACTTTTTGGATAATGCCAATAAAGTGGCCAACCTTAACCACACCTCCATCATTACTGGCATTATCAGTCGTCAACATGACGATTTTTATAATTCACTGATTGTATTAGGTAACCATAATCTGAAACAGCAAGATAGCCCAGATTATGAGAGCGATGGCAGCAACCAGTTTAAAAAGCACCATCTGTTGCCGATTGGTGAGTTTGTGCCCTTTCAAGCCTTACTGCGGCCGATTGCGCCTTTCTTTAATCTGCCCATGTCCTCTTTTGCGCGTGGCGATTATCAACAACCGAACTTGAGCGCGGTAGGCCATAAAATTGCGCCGGCAATTTGTTATGAAATAGCCTTCCCTGAACAATTGCGTGACAGCGTTAATCTCGGGACGGATCTGCTGTTAACCGTCTCCAACGATGCCTGGTTTGGCACCTCAAATGGTCCATTACAACATATGGAAATTGCTCAAATGCGCGCCATTGAGTTAGGGCGTCCTCTGGTTCGCGCCACCAATAATGGTGTAACCGCCGTTGTCGATGAGCATGGCAATATCACAGCTTCTCTGCCGCAATTTGAAACGGGTGTATTGCGAGCCACCATTCCACTGGTTACAGGCCAAACTTGGTTTGCTAAAATCGGCCAAACACCACTGTTAGCCTTATGTGGAGCTCTGCTGTTACTCGGTTTTATCCGTCGTCAAAAGCAGCAACAGAATTTGAAATGATTAATCAGAAACGCACTCAAGGTTTTACCTTAATCGAACTCGTGGTCGTTATCATAGTGCTCGGGATTTTAGCGGTTATCGCCGCGCCGAAATTTATCGGCCTGAGCAAAGAGGCGCGGGAAAAAAGTCTGCTGCAACTCCATGCCAGTGTAAAAGCCGCAAATACCTTAGCCTATTCCAAGACCCAAATGCCCAGCTTACAGAGTCAAGCCGTCGCAGGCCGTGATGATATTATTGACATCGACCTCAATGGTGATGGTGTGGCAGAAACCCGCCTCAAGTGGGGTTATCTGGACAATACCGATATCGAAAAATGGATAGAGAAAGATGATAAACTCGTCATTCAATATCAAGGTATTGATATTACATATATGGCTACGACTTGGATGCTAATACCTTAGTCAACGATGACCAATGTTATTTCCGCTATACCCAAGCAGCCGATGCCAACACACCACCGCTTTACGATATCAATGTCCAAGGCTGTTGATGGCTAATAAAAAACGACGCTAAGCGTCGTTTTTTATTTCTGGCGCATCCACAAGGCTAAGGCGTTAACGCCTCACGGGTAAACTCTTCATGGTCACACTCGGGGCAATCGGGGATCACGCCCGGAAACTCAATACTCATTTCATGGCCACAGTTAGTGCACACCATCACCCCTTGGCTAACAATATCGCCACTCTGGTAATAGCCGTGGTGTTTAAAGTCTTGAGCCAGTTCATGCCATTCCACTTGGCTGCGGTCGGTGATTTCACTTAACCAATGCCAAAGGGTGTTTTCTAGGGTGATCACCGTTGGGCTGTGGCTTAAGCTGTCGGCATTTTGCTCACGCAAAAAGCTGGCAATATCACGCTTTAAGAATTGCTCCACTAAGGCGAGCTCATCTTCCCCCGCTTGTTCTTTGAGGCGTAAAAACTCCTTCCCTTGAGTGACAGACTTAAATAAATTCTTTGCAGTCAGCGAGTTATCTTCCGCAAATTGCGCTTTCACTTCGTTAATTAAGGCTTGATACAGTCCTAGTAGCGCACTACTTCTATCATTCATAACCAATACTCCTTCATAGAACCTTTTTAATGCATCGCTTCTAGTTTATTCTATGCAGATCTTATTCGCGTCGATATGGCGTTAGATCAAATAAATAGGCGGCACTGCCGGAAATAGCGTGATGCAAGAGCAATATAATCCCTCAGAAATTGAAGCCTTAGTGCAAAAGCACTGGCACGACAACAAAACCTTTGAAGTTACTGAAGATGCAAACAAAGAAAAGTTTTATTGCCTTTCGATGTTTCCGTACCCTTCAGGTCGACTCCACATGGGACACGTTCGCAACTATACCATAGGCGATGTGGTTGCCCGCTTCCAGCGTCTTCAAGGCAAAAACGTGCTACAACCTATCGGTTGGGACTCTTTCGGTTTGCCTGCAGAAAACGCCGCAATCAACAACAAAACGGCACCAGCACCATGGACTTATCAAAATATTGAGTACATGAAAAACCAGCTAAAATTGCTGGGTTTTGGCTATGACTGGAGCCGTGAAATCGCCACTTGTACCCCAGAATATTACCGCTGGGAACAATGGTTCTTCACTAAACTGTACGAAAAAGGCTTAGTTTACAAGAAAACAGCTTCTGTTAACTGGTGCCCTAATGATGAAACCGTACTGGCAAACGAGCAGGTACAAGACGGTTGCTGCTGGCGTTGTGATACCCCTGTAGAACAAAAAGAAATTCCACAGTGGTTCATTAAGATCACCGCCTACGCCGAAGAACTATTAAACGATATCGACACCTTAGACGGTTGGCCTGAGCAAGTTAAGACCATGCAGCGCAACTGGATTGGTCGCAGCGAAGGCGTGGAAATGACCTTTGGTGTAGCGGGTAGTGACAAGTCATTCGACATCTACACAACCCGCCCCGATACCCTGATGGGTGTCACCTATGTAGCGATTGCTGCGGGTCACCCATTAGCAGAATTAGCGGCGCAAACTAACCCTGAGCTGGCTGCCTTTATCGATGAGTGCAAAAACAGCACCACGTCAGAAGCCGATTTAGCCACCATGGAAAAACGTGGCGTCGCGACAGGTCTATACGCGATTCACCCCATCACTGGCAAGCAAGTACCCATTTGGGCGGCTAACTTCGTACTAATGAACTATGGCACCGGCGCTGTGATGTCAGTTCCAGGCCACGACCAACGCGATTACGAATTTGCGAAAAAGTACAATCTGCCAATCGAAGCGGTTATCAAACCTGTTGACGGGGAGTTAGACATCAGCGAAGCGGCTTACACCGAAAAAGGCGTGCTGTTTAACTCTGGCGAGTTCGACGGTTTAGACTTTGACGGCGCCTTCAATGCCATCGCCGACAAATTAGTGGCTGAAGGTAAAGGCAAACGCCAAGTAAACTACCGTCTGCGTGACTGGGGTGTATCACGTCAACGTTACTGGGGCGCACCAATTCCTATGGTGACCTTAGCCGACGGCACTGTTATCCCAACACCTGAAGATCAACTGCCGGTGATCCTGCCAGAAGATGTGGTGATGGACGGGATCCAAAGCCCAATCAAGGCCGATAAAGAATGGGCGAAAACCCAAGTTAACGGCCAAGACGCGCTGCGCGAGACTGATACCTTTGATACCTTTATGGAATCTTCATGGTATTACGCCCGTTATTGCAGCCCAAAGGCTGATCAAATGTTAGATCCAACCAAGGCTAACTACTGGTTGCCAGTGGATCAGTACATTGGTGGTATCGAACACGCCTGTATGCACTTGTTATATTTCCGCTTCTTCCACAAGTTGCTGCGTGACGCGGGCCTAGTAAACACTAACGAGCCAGCAAAACAACTGCTGACCCAAGGCATGGTTCTGGCCGATGCCTACTACTACACCAACGATAAAGGTGCCCGTGTATGGGTGTCTCCGCTGGATGTAGTCACTACCGAAAAAGACGACAAGGGCCGAGTGACTAAAGCTATCGATAAAGACGGCAACGAACTGGTTTACACCGGTATGTGCAAAATGTCTAAGTCGAAAAACAACGGTATCGACCCACAGGTAATGGTCGAAAAATACGGTGCCGACACTGTGCGTCTGTTTATGATGTTCGCCTCACCACCAGAATTAACGCTGGAATGGCAAGAGTCTGGCGTTGAAGGCGCGCACCGCTTTATCAAACGTCTGTGGAAACTGGCCAGCGAATATGTGGCGCAGGATAACAGCGAAGCACTAGACGTCAGCAAATTAACAAGCGAGCAAAAAGCACTGCGCCGTGAAGTGCACAAGACTATCGCGAAGGTGACCGATGATATCGGCCGTCGTCAGATGTTCAATACTGCGGTTGCCGCCGTAATGGAACTGATGAACCATCTGCAAAAAGCGCCACAAACCACAGGTCAAGACCGAGCTATTATCGGCGAAGCCTTAACTGCGGTAGTGCGTTTACTGTACCCCATCATCCCGCACGTGAGCTTCACCCTGTGGAATGAGCTGGGAAACACCAACAGTATCGAAGACAGCCAATGGCCAGTTGTGGATGAATCTGCTCTGGTAGAAGACAGCAAGCTCATCGTGGTACAAGTGAACGGTAAAGTGCGCGCTAAGATCACAGTCGCAGCCGATGCTGACCAAGCATCAGTTGAAGCGCTGGGTATGGCGGACGAGCAAGTCATCAAGTACTTAGATGGTGTTACGGTTCGTAAAGTTATCTATGTACCCGGTAAACTGCTCAGCATCGTTGCCAACTAACATCGTTGCTGTGATAAACGGATGCTGTCCACAAGACAAACAGGAAACCGCGAAAACTTATGCTAATTAAACGCTTAGCTTTCGCAATCATGGCGCTGGTTCTTATGACCAGCGCAGGTTGCGGTTTTAAGCTTCAACGTAGCTATCAAATCCCCGAGCAGCTCAATCAACTCAGTTTGAGTAGCTCGGACGAATACAGCGAACTCACCCGTTTGGTGCGTGAGCGGTTACGTTTGAACAACGTCAAGATTGTCGATGCCGCCAATGATGTGCCTGTGTTAAGGCTCATCACCGACTCCTTAGAGCGTTCGACCCTGTCGCTTTACCCTACGGGCAATGTGGCCGAGTATGAGCTTATCTATTTCGTCGAATTTGCCGTGGCCTTGCCGGGCAAAGAGGCGCAGCCTTTCAAGATTGAAATTCGCCGCGATTACTTAGACGACCCTCGCACCGCACTGGCGAAAAGCCGTGAAATGGAACTGTTAGTCAAAGAAATGCGTATCCAGGCGGCCGACCGGATCCTGCAATCCATGGCCAGCACAGAGGTGAATTAATGCAGGGTCCAAATTAATGTGGCACTGCAATAAAATGTGGAGAGTGGTTTAAATGCGTGTTTATCCTGATCAACTCTCCCGCCATCTCAATCCGCTTCACGCTTGCTACCTGATTTTTGGTGATGATCCTTGGTTGCTCGAAACCTCCAAGGATCAGATCCGCCAAGCAGCCAAACGCCAAGGGTTTGAAGAGCGCGTTCAGTTAATTCAAGAAACAGGTTTTAACTGGGGTGACTTGACCCAAGAATGGCAATCCATGAGCCTGTTTTCTAGTCGACGCATCATTGAGCTAACTCTGCCCAACGCAAAACCCGGTGCAGATGGTTCGGCGGCACTACAAGCGTTGCTGCAAACGCCAAATCCTGATGTGTTGCTGATCCTTGAAGGCCCAAAACTCGCCAGCGAGCAAACCAACAGTAAATGGTTCAAAACCTTGGATAGTTTAGGGATTTATTTGCCTTGCACTACGCCAGAGGGCGACCAATTTAGACGTTGGCTCGACTCACGCATTGCGTACTTTAAGCTGAATTTACAGCCCGATGCGCGCGCAATGTTGTACTCCCTCTACGAAGGGAATTTACTCGCCGCCGATCAGGCCATGCAGTTGCTACAACTGTTAAGTCCAAGCAAGCCTATCGGTGCTGACGAGTTAAGCCACTACTTTGAAGATCAGTCCCGCTTTACCGTGTTTCAACTCACCGATGCGCTGCTGAATAATCGCCAAGACAGTGCTCAACATATGCTGGCCCAACTCAACGGTGAAGGCACGGCCATGCCGATTTTACTCTGGGCCTTGTTTAAAGAGCTGCAGCTACTGCTTAGCCTCAAGAGTGAACAGGCCCAAGGCGCGCCCTTAAATAGTCTCTTTGGCAAACATCGAATTTGGGATAAGCGTAAACCGCTGTACCAAACCACGTTGCAGCGTTTAAGCCTCACCCAAATCGAACATATGCTTGCCTTCGCGTCTAAGCTGGAGCTGAACCTAAAGCAATTAGGCCATGAAGATTGGACAGGGCTCAGCCACCTGTGCTTATTATTCGATCCTAAAGCCCACAGTCATCTGGCCCATATCAGCTTAGATTAAGGCGGAGTGTTGATGCGTATCGGTATTTTAGGCGGCACCTTCGACCCCATACATTACGGCCATATTCGCCCCGCGATGGAAGTCAAAGCCAGTCTCAAGCTGGATAAAATCCTGCTGATGCCCAACCATATTCCGCCGCATAAGAACACCACTCACTCGACCACAGCGCAGCGGCTCGAAATGGTCGCGCAGGTATGTGCGAGTTTACCCGGCTTCGAGCTCTGTGATATCGAAGCTAAACGCGACAGTCCATCCTATACGGTTGTCACCCTTAAGCAGTTAACTCGGCTTTATCCCGATGACGAACTGTTTTTTATCATGGGGATGGATTCGTTTATTCATCTGCAAAGCTGGCACCAATGGCAGCAATTGTTTGAATTAGCCAATATCGTAGTATGTCAGCGCCCGGGCTGGCATTTAGCCGAAGGGCACCCGATGCTGCATGAGTTAAACGTACGTCACGCAACGCTTGATGCGTTAAGTCACTCAAGCGCGCCGCAACATGGACGCATCTTTACCGTCGATATCAGCCCACAGGATATTTCGTCCACCCAAATTCGCTCACAACTGGCGATGGGGGAAATTCCACAGGATGCCCTGCTGCCCGTCACTTTAAATTACATTCAAAAACAACGGCTTTATTTTTCCTAGGCCCAAAATCCCGCGCCAATAATACAAACTCGGCCGCTAAGATAATGTATTCCACCGCTTAAGACTGATATACTAGCGCGCTATTTAAAATAAATGAGGTACATCAGCGTGCAGAGCGCCGAATTAAAGCAGTTTGTTGTCGACAAAATCGACGATTTAAAAGCCCGTGACGTCGTGGTTATCGATGTCAGCAACCAATCTAACATCACCGACTATATGGTGATTTGTTCAGGTACATCTAAAACTCACGTGAAAGCGATCGCCGAAAACCTCGTGCTCGAGGCAAAAGCCGCTGGCATTCCACCAATCGGTATCGAAGGCCGCGACAGCAGCGAATGGGTATTGGTGGATATGGGCAACGTGATCCTGCATGTTATGCAAGACCAAACCCGCGATTTCTACCAGCTTGAAAAGCTCTGGTCAGAAAAGCAAGCCTAATGAAGTTGCAACTTATCGCAGTAGGGACACGGATGCCCGATTGGGTCACCCGCGGCTTTGAAGAGTACCAACGCCGCTTCCCCCGAGATATGGCGCTGGAACTGATTGAAATCCCTGCCGGCAAGCGCGGAAAAAACGCTGATATCGTTCGTATCCTGCAAAAGGAAGGCGAGCAAATGTTAGCGGCTATCCCTAAGGGCAATCATATTGTCACCTTAGATCTTCCCGGCAAAAACTGGACTACGCCAGAATTGGCGACCGCCATGAACAAATGGCAACTCGATGGCCGTGATGTGAGCTTACTGGTTGGCGGCCCCGAAGGCTTAGCGCCCGCCTGTAAGGAAGCCGCCCATCAGAGTTGGTGCCTGTCGGCATTAACCCTGCCCCATCCTTTGGTGCGGATTGTGGTTGCCGAAAGCTTATACCGCGCGTGGAGCGTGAACACCAATCACCCTTATCACAGAGAATAGCGGGATCTTGATGTTAACGAGTGTCAACCACCCGGATGGGATCAGCTGGAGATAGCCTAAGTGTCGCCAAAAAAGCGGATAACCATGCACGACCACGCCGCCGAGGCGTCACTGTTTAAGCGCCGTGCGCTGTTCACTTTTTTTTGTGTTGTCGCCCTCTTGAGCGTGTTGGTGACTAATCTTTATCACCTTCAGGTTGAATCCTATAAAGATTACGCGACACGTTCTAATGACAACCGTATTCGCGTCGTGCCCATCGCCCCAAGCCGTGGCCTGATTTACGACAGAAACGGCGTACTCCTCGCCGAAAACCAACCCTTTTACTCCCTCGATCTGGTTCCAGAGAAAATTGCCAATATGTCCGAGACTTTGGACGAGCTAGGCAAGTTAATCGAGATCACCCCAGATGAGCGCGAAACCTTTACCGACGCTTTAAAGTTTCACCGCCGCTTTAAGCCGCTTACCCTTAAAAATCAGCTGACTGAAGAGCAAGTTGCGATTTTTAGCGTGAACCAGCATCGCTTTCCTGGGATTTCCGTCGAGGCGGGTTTAAAGCGTAACTACCCCTATGCGAGCCAGCTCACCCATGTGCTGGGCTATGTGGGCAAAATCAACACCCGTGATCGCGCCCAATTGGAGCGTAACGATCAATGGAAGAACTATGCTGCCACCAAGGATATTGGTAAGCAAGGCATTGAAAAATTTTATGAATCTCTGCTGCACGGCACGCCTGGTCACCTCGAAGAAGAAGTGAACAACCGCGGCCGGACTATCCGCACGCTTAAAATCGTGCCGCCGGAGCCTGGGCAAGATATTTACTTAACTCTCGATTTACAATTACAGCAAAAAGCCGTGGAACTACTCCAAGGCCATAAAGGCTCAATCGTCGCTATCGATCCAAGAGATGGCGGGATTTTAGCTTTAGTGTCGAGCCCAAGTTACGATCCCAACCAGTTCGTGCAAGGGATTAACAGCAAGGATTACAGTGATTTATTGAATGACAAATCACGTCCGCTGATTAACCGCGCTACCCAAGGCCAATATGCGCCCGCATCAACGATTAAACCTATTATTGCCCTACTGGGACTTGATGAAAAAGCCGTGACCGAACACACCCGTATTTGGGACCCTGGTTTTTGGCAAATCCCAGGGGTTGAGCGTAAATATCGCGACTGGAAACGCTGGGGCCATGGCTGGGTTAACGTCTATAGTGCTATCGTGGAATCCTGCGATACCTACTTCTATGAATTAGCTTATAAAATCGGTGTTGATCCCATAGCCCGTTTTATGGAGCAATTCGGCTTTGGCCAAAATACTGGTGTCGATATTTTCGAAGAATCAGCGGGCAATATGCCGTCGAAAGAATGGAAGCGCTTAAAATACAATCAAGCTTGGTACATAGGAGACACCATTTCAGTCGGTATCGGTCAAGGTTACTGGACCGCAACTCCGTTACAACTGGCCAATGCTACCGCTATTCTCGCCAATAAGGGTCGCCGTTTTCCGCCGCACTTATTAAGATCGATTAAAGATAATACGGCCAAAATTGACTCGCCGATTAACGAGTTACCACCGATTGAGCTTAAAAATCCGCGCAACTGGAATATCATTAACGAAGCCATGCGCCAAACCGCCCATAAGTCTCGCTTCACCGACGCAAGCTATACCGCGGCGATGAAAACCGGTACGGCGCAGGTGATTGGCGTGGCCGAAAACACGAAATACGATGCTAATAAGATTGCCGAGCATTTCCGCGATAATGCCCTCGTCGTGGCCTACGCGCCCTTTGAAGATCCGAAAATCGTGCTGGCTGTGGTAATGGAAAACGCCGGCTGGGGTGGCGCAAACGCTGGCCCCGTCGCTCGCGCTATGCTCGATGAATATATGCTCAGAGACACTTGGAAACCAACGCCATGAGTGCCCATCAACGTCAAAATATCTGGCAACGATTACATATCGACCTGCCCCTGTTGCTCGGCCTATTGGCTGTAATGGGCTTTGGCCTATTTGTTATCTATTCCGCCAGTGGTGAAGATCTTGGCATGATGGAACGCCAACTGTTTAGGATGTTTTTATCCCTGGGCATCATGTTTACCATGGCGCAAATTAATCCTGAGGCGCTAAAACGCTGGGCATTACCCATTTACCTTGCAGGCATTGTGTTACTGCTTGGGGTGCATTTTTTTGGGGAGATTAACAAAGGGGCACAACGCTGGTTGAACTTAGGCTTTATGGAGTTTCAACCATCTGAACTGATTAAGCTCGCCTTCCCCATTACTATGGCTTGGTATATCAGTAAATTCCCACTACCGCCCAAAAAACGCTATCTAGCGGGCGCAGGTGTCATTCTACTGATACCCACATTATTAATTGCTAAACAACCCGATCTCGGCACTTCTATTTTAGTTGCGGCATCAGGTATTTTCGTACTGTTTTTATCGGGTATGAGCTGGGTGATTGTGGGCGGTTTTATTGCCGCCGTGTTGGCATTTTTGCCTATTCTCTGGTACTTCCTAATGCACGATTACCAAAGAACCCGCGTCTTGACCCTACTCGATCCAGAACAAGATCCCCTCGGTGCGGGTTACCACATTATCCAATCGAAAATTGCTATTGGCTCAGGTGGCCTCTGGGGTAAAGGTTGGCTCGATGGCACTCAATCCCAATTAGAATTTATCCCCGAACGTCACACCGACTTTATCTTTGCGGTGATCGGTGAAGAATTTGGTCTGATAGGTAGCATTATCCTGCTCCTGATGTATCTCTACATCATCGGACGCGGCTTAGTCATTGCCTCTCGGGCGCAAACCAGCTTTGCCAGACTCCTTGCCGGCAGTATCACATTGACTTTCTTCGTTTATGTTTTTGTGAATATTGGTATGGTTTCAGGTATCCTGCCTGTGGTGGGTGTACCTTTACCCCTTGTCAGTTATGGTGGCACATCAATGCTGACATTGATGACAGGGTTTGGCATTCTTATGAGCATTCATACCCATAGACGTTTTGTAGATAGATAATTTTTAGGGACTTCTTAATGCCGATTCTTCGAGCTTGTTTGGCTCCACTGGCAATGCTTTGCCTCAGTTCATACCTTATTGGTTGTTCAACCGCTAACGAGTCCGCGACAACACAGCCAAGTGCCGCCGTGACCACACAGGCTCCCACACCGGTATTAACCGAGGCACCAGTATTACCTGAGGCCTTAAAGGCTGAGTTTATCAAAACCCAAATGGCACAAGGCTTTACCCAAGCCGAAGTCGAAAATTTCTTGGCCAAAGCCAACTACAACCAAGCCGTTATCGATGCGATTTCGCGTCCTTGGGAAGCGAAACCTTGGCATCAGTATTATCCGATTTTCTTAACCGAAAAACGCCTCAACGCAGGTCTGGCCTTCTGGAAAAAACACGAGGCGACGATTGCCAAAGCCGCCACTAAGTACCAAGTCGAACCACAAATTATTGTGGCTATTATTGGTATCGAAACTTTCTATGGCCAGTACACGGGTAATTATCCGGTTATCGACGCACTCTATACCTTAGGATTTTATTACGAGCCAAGAGCCACCTTCTTCCGCAAGGAATTTGGTGAATTAATGAGGCTGGTAAAAGAAGAACACTTAGATATCAATAACCTCAAAGGCTCCTACGCTGGCGCCATGGGCTTTGGTCAGTTTATTCCTTCAAGTTACCGCCACTATGCTGTGGATTTTGATGGCAGCGGCAACCGTGATTTACTCCAGAGTCCAGAGGACGCCATTGGCAGTGTTGCCAATTACTTCCATGAACATGGCTGGCAATTGCATGCCCCCGTTGCTTTACCCTTAGTGAATAGCAGTGCCAATGCACCTAAAGCCAAAGTGTGGGCAGGCGAGAAGTTACAATACAAGGTCTCTGATATTCTCTCCCCGAGCTTATCGCTAGTCAACGCCCGCGATTTAGATGCCTCGCAAAAAGCCATGCTTATCGAGCTAGAACAAGTGGGAAGTAAAGATTACTGGTTAGGGCTCAATAACTTTTATGTAATCACCCGTTATAATCGTAGCCCCTTGTATTCCATGGCTGTTTATCAATTTAGCCAACAACTGAAGCAACAACATGACGCTAAAAAATAATCTTTTATCGCTTTTGATGCTCGGCTGCTGTTTTGCGCTCGCGGCCTGCTCCAGTTCTAACTCTGGCTCAGCCAGCGTGAAGAATAAGAATATGGATCCCAATAAGGGCCGCTACGCGCTTAAAAACGATAAGATGCCCCTTAATCCACCCAATGTAGATCATGTACCGAATGCGACCCCCAAATATGAACCCTATAGCCGCCGCGGTAACAAACCCTATACGGTTTATGGTGAGTCCTATACGGTATTAGACTCGGGGGAAGGCTTTTCCGAAATGGGTCGCGCCTCATGGTACGGCGAAAAATTCCACGGTTATGAGACATCCAATGGTGAACCCTACGATATGTTCGGCATGTCTGGAGCCCATAAGACCCTCCCCCTACCAAGCTACGCTCGCGTCACTAACTTAGATAACAATAAGCAGGTGATTATTCGTATTAATGATCGCGGTCCGTTCCACTCTGACCGGATTTTAGACTTATCCTATGCCGCCGCCTATAAGCTTGGTATGCTAGGCACAGGTACGGCACGCATAAAACTGGATGTCATCTATATTGGCAATAAAACCGCAACCCAATCGGCAATAGCCAATATTCAATCCTCAGGAAACCACTATATACAGTTAGTGGCTTCGAAGGATAAACAGCGACTCCATAAAATAGCGAAGGATCTGGAGAAGAAATATCAGGTCAAGACTCGTGTACAACCGGCAAACAATATGTTTAGACTACAGCTCGGTCCGATTGGTCAAACGGAGCTTGCCGACCGATTACTCATTAAAGTGAAACAAGATGGCTATCCCGAAGGCTATATGGTTTTGGAATAGTGAACACTCACATTATGGAGTCAATTTAGCTTAAAAATACCGCAGATGAAGGAACCTTCACTGAAAACCTTTGTCGAAGGGTGGTATACTCGCGAAACTATTTTGCCTTTTCTTTCAATACAACCAAAAAGACGTGCTAAGTTAATGATGAATTTTGTAAAAAGTCCCATTAAGACATTGCTGCTAATTTCGAGTGTTTCTCTTCCTGTTTATGCTGCGCAGCCGATTGTTACCCCTGATGCACCAACCGTGGCCGCCAAGGCTTACATCTTGATGGATTATAATTCAGGCCAAATCATTGCCGAAGAAAATGCATACGAGAGTTTAAACCCCGCCAGCTTAACGAAGATGATGACCAGCTATGTGATTGGTCAGGAAATTAAAGCCGGTAACGTATCTCCCGATGATGATGTCACCATCAGTAAAAATGCTTGGTCGAAGAACTTCTCTGACTCATCGAAAATGTTTATCGAAGTGGGTAAAACCGTAAAAGTTTCTGACTTAAACCGCGGCATCATCATTCAATCCGGTAACGATGCTTGTGTCGCGATGGCCGAACATATTGCGGGTACTGAAGGCGCCTTTGTTGACATGATGAACTCGTGGGCAAAGCAGCTTGGTATGCGTGATAGCTACTTTGAAAACTCCCATGGCCTAGATTCAGAGAACCATAAAACGACGGCCTATGATATGGCACTTTTAGGTGCAGCACTCATTCGTGACGTGCCAGAAGAATACCGTGTCTACAGCGAAAAATACTATACCTTCAACGGTATCAAACAATATAACCGTAATGGTCTGCTGTGGGATAACAGCATGAATGTGGATGGTATCAAAACCGGCCACACTTCTGGAGCAGGTTATAACTTAGTCGCTTCTGCAACTAAGGACGGTATGCGTTTGATTTCAGTGGTATTAGGCACTCAAAGTGAAGCAGCTCGTAAAGCCGAAAGTAAAAAACTGCTGACCTATGGTTTCCGCTTCTTCGAAACAGTGACCCCTTACAAGGCCGGCGACAGCTTCGTGACGCAAAAAATTTGGTACGGTGATAAGAGTACCGTCGATTTAGGTGTCGCTACAGATGCACCAGTTACCGTCAGCCGTGGCCGTGCAAAAGACTTAAAAGCCAACTTCGAACTGACTAAGCCACTGGACGCACCACTGAAAAAAGGTGAAACAGTGGGACGCTTATACTTCCAGTTAGATGGCAAAGATATTGCGCAATTCCCGCTAGTTACCTTACAAGAAGTCAACGAAGGCAGCTGGTTCAGCAAATTAGTTGATTACTTTAAGCAACTGTTTTCTGGTTGGTTTAGCTAATCCGGCTCACAAAACTCAGCCACCTTCGGGTGGCTTTGTTGTTTTTGGGGGAGTATCACCCTTGAATCGGGTATAATCGCCACCATATAGTTCCTATTAAAATGGTTATTGAGCACGACTATGTTAAACACAAAATTTGATGAACTCATGGAGTTTCCCTGCGCCTTCCCATTCAAAGTGGTTGGCGATGCCCACGAAACCTTAACGGATAGAGTGGTTGCGGTAGTGCAAAAACACGCTCCAGGTGATTATTCACCAACAGTTAAAGCCTCGAGCAAAGGGAGCTACTATTCAGTCACTATCCGTGTCACTGTGACCAGCAAAGATCATATCGAAATACTGTACACTGAGCTTGCCGGTATCGAAGGCGTTCGCCGCGTACTATAAGTATTCCTCAAGGCTATAAAATGTGATCTATCTTACATTTATGGCCAAGAGGCGTATAATAGCGCCACTCAATTATAGGGGAGAGGTTGCCCTTGCAAGACACCACTTTGCATATTCGGCATCTGGGACAGCAGGATTATGAGTCTGTGTGGCATGCAATGCAGCATTACACCGACACTCGTAACAGCGACAGTCCAGACGAACTGTGGATCGTTGAACATCCACCCGTATTTACCCAAGGCCAAGCAGGTAAAAGCGAACATATTTTGAATCCGGGCGATATTCCCGTGATCCAAGTGGATCGTGGTGGTCAAGTCACTTACCACGGACCAGGGCAATTAGTTGTCTACCCTCTCCTCGATATTAAACGCAGTAAAGTGGGTGTCCGCCAACTTGTGACCCATATCGAGCAAAGCATTATCGATATGCTTGCCAAATACGCTATCACTGCCTACGCCAAGGCCGATGCACCGGGGGTGTATGTGGATGAGCGCAAAATTGCCTCTTTGGGTCTAAGGATCCGTAAAGGCTGTTCATTCCATGGCTTAGCACTGAATGTGGATATGGATTTGGCCCCATTTCGACGCATTAATCCCTGCGGTTATGCAGGGCTTGAGATGGTGCAATGTAAAGAACTTGGCGGCCCACAAACCGTGATTGAAGCAGGCGAGCAACTCATTATTACCTTTAGCCAACTACTGGGCTACCAACATCTAGTTCATCATCAAGGATTAGCAGCGTCATGAATAGGCCTGAACGTTTACAACCCGGAGTCAAATTAAGAGATGCCGATAAAGTCTCGCGCATTCCGGTTAAAATCGTGCCCTCTGAGCGCGAAACCATGTTACGCAAACCCGATTGGTTAAGGGTTAAACTGCCCGCGTCTAACCAACGCATTCTCGATATTAAGCAAGCGTTACGCGCTAACGGCCTGCACTCGGTCTGTGAAGAAGCTTCTTGTCCTAACTTGGCAGAATGTTTTAACCACGGCACTGCGACCTTTATGATTTTGGGCGCAATTTGTACTCGCCGCTGCCCATTCTGCGACGTGGCCCATGGTCGTCCACTCAAGCCCGATGCGGAAGAGCCTGTTAAATTGGCTCAAACCATCCGTGATATGAAGCTAAAATACGTGGTAATCACCTCGGTTGACCGCGATGACCTGCGTGATGGCGGTGCCCAGCACTTTGCCGACTGTATCCGTGAGATCCGTAAGCTCAATCCCGAGATTAAGATTGAGATCTTAGTGCCCGATTTCCGTGGTCGTATCGATGCCGCTCTCGATATTCTGTCGACTGAGCCGCCTGATGTGTTCAACCACAACCTTGAAACTGCGCCTATGCATTACCGCAAAGCGCGTCCGGGTGCGAACTATCAATGGTCACTCGACCTACTGAAGCGCTTTAAAGAGCGTCACCCCAACGTGCCGACAAAATCGGGGCTGATGATGGGTCTAGGTGAAACCAACGAAGAAATCGCTCAAGTGCTGCGTGATTTACGTGAGCACAAGGTTGAAATGTTGACCTTAGGTCAATATCTGCAACCGTCTAAGTTCCACCTGCCGGTTGAGCGTTACGTGTCACCAGCCGAGTTTGATGAGCTTAAAGCCCTTGCCGATGAGCTAGGCTTTACCCATGCTGCTTGTGGTCCATTAGTGCGTTCAAGCTACCATGCAGACTTGCAAGCTCAAGGTAAAGAAGTGAAGTAACCTTCGCTTTATTAACTCCATAAAAAAACAGCGCTAATGCGCTGTTTTTTTTATATCTACTTTTAAAAACTTAAACCGTTTCGCTTAAGGCTAAATCCATCAAAATCGCATCTTCTTTGCCCTCTTCCAAAGGGTAATAGCCTTTGCGCCGACCGGTTTCGACAAAGCCCCGCTTCTGATAGAGTGCGCGCGCGGCAAGGTTTGATTCGCGAACCTCCAGCATCAGCACCACGGCCTTGGCAGCCTTAGCGACGTCGATAACCGCCGTGAGTAGCAGATGCCCATATCCTCGCCCTTGTTGTTCTGGCGGCAAACAAATATCCAGCAGCGTTGCCTCATCGACAATCTGCTGCACAATCGCGAAGCCGAGCAACTTGCCATTGCTTTGCATTAATCCAATAACGCGGTACAAGTGGCCAAAACAATCGGCAAGGTTATTCTCACTCATAGGATGGGAATGAGCACTCGCTTCAATGCGCGCCATTTGACTCACATCCGTTGGCGTCAGAAGTACGATTTGCAATGATTCGTTAAGGGTATTAAGGACTTGATGACTCACGGGAAAATCCAAATTAAAAGGTAACTCACGATAATGTGTACTGGACACGACTAGGCCGTTAATTGCTGCTCACGCCACTGGCAAATCTGCCCCCACAAGGCACGCTTTGCCTCACTGTGTGACAGCAAGTCCGCAAGGGGATCCGACACTAACCAAGCCACTCTCGGTCTAACCCTGTGGCGGCGTAAATCCCAAACTATGGTTTTGCCCTTATGTGGCTCAGTGTTGAACTCGCAGTCATCCTTACTGATCCCAATTAAGCCAAGGACCGTATCAATCAGTGGCTCAGCGGCAGACGACATATCATCAACATCCAAAACCACTTGATAAGTTCGCACTTTAGTATCGCGAAGCTGCCAAGGAGTTATCTCCATCGCGGCTAAATAGGCAGATTTATTCATAGGGTTATTGGGGTTTCATTAGGCACTGACACCGCATAAGGATACCAGCTAAATGGGCCGAATGTTATTGCCAAGATACGGTTCATGACTCAAGCCAAACGTTTGCTTACGCTTTAATCTATAAAATCGATTTTATGAATCTATTTTAACCGCTTTATATGTTTAGCTTATTTGATAAGCTATCTCCATTGAGTAGGACAATAGGAGGAATTTCCATGATTAACATCGGCATCAACCAAGCTCATAGAGAAGAAATCGCCGCTGGGTTAAATCAGTTATTGGCCGACAGCTATAGCCTTTACCTTAAAACCCACAGCTTCCACTGGAACGTCACAGGCCCCATGTTCACTAGCTTGCACTTATTGTTTGAACAGCAATATACCGAGCTTGCCTTAGCGGTCGATTTAATCGCCGAGCGAGTTCGTGCATTGGGCGCAAGGGCATTAGGCTCCTATTCGGCCTATGCCAAGTTGACCGAAATCCGTGAAGACCAAGGTGTCACTAAAGCTGAAACCATGATCCGTGAACTGTTAAGCGACCAAGAAGTAGTGATTAGAAATGCCCGTGCGCTCTATCCCTTGGTTAGCCAAGCCAACGACGAGGCCACGGCAGATTTACTCACCCAGCGCATTCAACTCCATGAGAAAAATGCGTGGATGCTACGTAGCTTATTAAGCGAATAACCTTTTCATCATCCCCAAGCCAAATGGCCGAGCAGTCACGCGCTCGGCCATTTTATTGGGCATTTATCGATGCTAAAGCCAATTTAGAGATACTTAAGCCAAGCCTGCTGACTCTGTCCTTTGTAACGGCTAAACCAGCGCACGGGATAATAGAGCAAAGGAATTAAGACTACGCTTATCAGCCATACCCACCCCATATGCGCTACGCCAAACAGCTCACCATGGTTGGCGCCAAATATCCCTTTAGCCAGCGAATACAGCAACAGCAGCACATATAAGTGCAAGATATAGAAGAACATAGGTACAGAGCCAAACACTGCTAACCTCTGCCCCATCCAACCTAATACTCTGCCTGCCGCAAAATAGCGCTCAAACACCACTAAGCAATAGAACATCCCGCCCAAGGTCACCAACAAAAAACTCAGTGATGGCGGATACTTAGTTAGATTAAATACTGACATTAAGGTTTGGCCTAAGGTATCGCCAAACTGCCAAGGCAGCGTCTCGCCGTAGAGATTAAACCCACGCAGCAAGCCAAACAGCAGAGCGCAGCCAAGTCCTAACAGTATTAATTTTTGCTGACGCAGCCCCGCATCACTCCCTCTGCCAAATAAGGGGCCAGCCACATAGCCCAATAAAATCACGCCAATCCAAGGTAGCGCTGGGTAACTTATCTTCAGCTTAAGCTCGCCCTCGGCAATCAAATAACCTCGGTCATGCAGTATCGTCCACAGACTATAGCCCCACTCGTCTGGCGTAAAATGAATAGGCGACAATAGGTTATGGCCAAAGATAATCAATAGTCCGAGTAATGCCATCCACAACCTCGGGAGGTTGATTAATGCCGCAAGGGCCAACATGCTCAGCCCTATCACCCAAATCACCTGCAACCACAGGGTGTTATAATTGCCCATCCATGAGAAATTTATCACCAGCACCTCGAGGGCGATTAAGAATAGTCCGCGCTTAATTAAAAACTCGCGCGCAGAGCGTGGTTCACCATAACCGCGATTGGCGTAAAGCCAAGCCGAGACCCCAGTTAAAAAAACGAACACAGGCGCACAAAAGTGCGCCGCAAAACGGCTGACAAACAGCGCCCAGTTTGTTGTGCTCAAATCCATAGGATCGCTCACCTGCATATGCAGGAAAAACCGCTCCCGCACATGGTCGAGCAACATAATCAGCATCACTAAGCCGCGCATCATGTCGATGCTATTGATCCGCTGACGCCCTTGCAGTTTAGGCGCAACAGTCGAAGCCATGGGTGTCACTGTGACATTAGAATTCATAGCTAACACTCACTTTAACGTTACGTGGCTCACCCGGTACAGCCCACAGCGCCGAGTAACTGCTGGCGATATAGTGCTCATCCAGTAGGTTATCGACATTGAGGGCGAGACTTAAGTTGTCAGCAAGCCGAGTCGTGAAGAACATTCCAAGTAACTGATAATTCGGTAATTGAAAACTCGGTTCGGCCGAATCGCCCAAGCGTGAGTCCACATAACGCCAACTCAGCCCTAAATGACCGTCGATAGAAAGCTCATTTAAGTCCTGCTTGAGGATGACACTGCCCGTGTGTTTTGGCACATTGACCAGCGGACTCCCCGCCGGAATTAACACGCCCCAATCCAGATTCAGGCTGTCGTTCGCCGTGCGGGTATTAAGGTAGGCATAGGACAAGGTTGCTTGTAAGCTTTCAGTTAACTCGGCCGCGACATCCAATTCAATCCCCGTGCTCTTGGCTTCACCAAGGGTCGCAGAAAAGCCGACATTGACGGGATCTGAGGTCAAGATATTGCTCTTTTGCGCATCAAACCAAGCCAAGCTGCCATTAACGGGTAACTCAAACCAAGTGTTGTTGAACTTAACCCCTAACTCGACGGATTTACTCTCCTCTGGCTCGAAGGGATTACCTGCAAAATCAGTGCCTGAAAGCGGTAAAAAACCTTCCGAATAGGAGCCGTAAACACTTAACGCCTCAGACCATTGATACACTAATCCGACTTTCGGACTGACCCTGTGATCGCGTTGATCCGACAGACTCGCGTTGACCTGCTCTGCAATTTCTTGGGAATAACGGTCAAACCTTAAACCCAAATGCAGTTTCCAGTGCTCGGTTAACTCCAATTGATCCTGTAAATAGGCGCCCCAGGCATCTTGAGTCTCTCGGTTTTCATAGAGCAAACTGACCTCAGGCTGAGCCGCGCCATATTGGGGCGTAAAAATATCGATAGCATAGGCGCCCTTCTTGCCTCGATAACGGTAGAGTCCCGTTTTTAGTCGATAATGATAGGCATCCGTCCCGAGCAGCAGATTGTGCCTTATGTTGCCAGTATCAAACTGGCCGCTGAGTTCGGCCCGAACAGAATGGTCTTCAGAAGCGTAATCTCGATAGCGATGCTGCCGCGTCAGAGTACGGCCATCGTCATATAATGATTGACGTCCCTTTGCTAATTCGGCATCCGATGAGTAGCCATTCAGACTCGAATCGCGGTAGTTATAACCCGCGGTAAGCGACCAATCCTCATTTAATTCATACTCATAGGTAAGCTGATGCCCAGTCGCATCCACTTTAGTTGGCCCATCGTTGGGCTCGCCTAAGTAACGCGAACGGGGCACGGTATTAAAGTCGTTATTGAGCACTACTACGCCACGGTCAAATAACTGTTCTTGCTTAAGATATTCAACCTCATACAGGAGCGATGACTTATCGGACAGTTGCCAGCGTAGCGATGGCGTGACGATCTTTTTATCGCTAAATACATGATCGCGAAAACTGTCATGCTCCTGCCAAGCGCCATTGATCCGAAAGGCCAAGGTATCGGTCAGCCCCGAAGTAAAATCCCCTTCTAACCGATATTGCTCAAAACTCCCCGCGGAGGCTTTTAAATAGCCCTGCGCCTCGTACTGCGGTTTTTTAGTCACAATATTCACAGTACCGCCGGGCTCCGAGCGTCCATAAAGCGCCGAGCCCGGGCCTTTAAGGATTTCCACATAGGCTACGTTCGATAGATCTCGGTGACCACTAAAACCTCGGCCACCATTAAAACCATTAATTAAATAGCCCGATGGCATGTTTTCATTCCCAGGAAAGCCCCGTAACGAAAAACTATCCCATAGCCCACCACCGTTGTTTTGCCGCGCGACACTGGCAGAATAATCCAATAAGTCTTGAAAACGCGTCAGCCCAGTATCTTTAATCAGTTGCTCATCCAGCACTGTGATGGCCTGAGGTAACTCAGTCGCAGGCACATTGCCGCGGTAGGCCTGTCGATAATGAATGCTTAAACGCTCGATATCATTATTAAGTCCAGTGTTATCAGTTTGCAGCGCCTCGGCGGCCAATAGGGGAACACTCGTATCCAACGCCAACAACGTCACGCCCAGCAGTAATACCGAGCGCTTTTGAATGACATAAGTAGCCATTTTTTACTCCAAAAATAAACAGCATCGGGCGCCTTGGTTAAGCCAAGGCGCTCGAAAAATAAGAGAAATAGATAAAAAGCAGGAGTTAGGCTGCTAGCGGCGGCGCGCGGCTAAGGAAGTTGCGCCTAAATGGCGTCTTAAAGGAAATAACATCAAACTCAACCGAGATAACACCCTGTTGAGCAACTTGAAAATCTAAAGGAGAGTATGAGAGGGCATGCTGCAATTGGTGCTGATGCAAACACAGCGCGCAATGGGCTTTGGTATCATCATTGAGGTGGGAAACACTGTGCACCGCAAACGCAACAGACAGCAACACTAAGATGGCTGCAAGCCATAGTGCTAATCTGCGCCTTGTTTGCATCACAGAGCTCAAACCATACATCCTCAAACCAAATGGATTGCGATTGTATGTTAGACACTACGAAAGTTGCAAATACCTTTACTTAACAAATGTAAGCAAATGCACTACGAAATTTTATGACGGCTAAAATAAAACGGCTCGCATATTTCTATGCAAGCCGTTGTTTTATTTGGCAGGGGTGGCAGGACTCGAACCCGCAACCATCGGTTTTGGAGACCGCTGTTCTACCAATTGGAACTACACCCCTGTTGACGTGGGGCATTATGCTAAAAGCACTCTCAAAGGTAAAGGACTTTTTATGACAAACTTAATTAACTGAGGAATTTTCAAACAAGTTTTGCATCTACTGTTGATTTAATTGGCATAAAGCTGAAAAAGTCGTCATGTAAGCTCATTGCAGAATGTTCAAAACCCGCTGGCAACAGCGTAAACGGTGAAACCTGATGCTCTGTCTATGCCCCAGAAACTCACAAAAGAGTCGTGAAAACGCCTTAAAGGATAAATTTAAGCGCTGTGCGTACCAAGCACTCACTAATTAATCCCATCGCTGAAAGTTAATCATCAAGGGTTGAGATAAAAATTCGCCGCAAATCATTGTCCCAAAGCTGGATAATCTTGCGGGTCTTATCCTTATTCCAAAAACACTTACCAAACAGGATAAGCCCTGCGCCCTCTAAATCCCGCTTATCTTCGATATTAAAGCGCTTAAACAGTTTGATTTTGACGGCCTCAATAGGAATGCCTATGTCTTTACTGTCGGCAGGATTGAGCCAAGATAACGTCGGGTCGCTATGGGAGATAGTGCCCCAGTACATATGGGGTTTATTATCCGTCGGATCCGCATCGGCAAAATTCACAAACAAATTC
Organism: Shewanella sp. Sh95; assembly: GCF_001308045.1. Lineage (NCBI taxonomy): Bacteria > Pseudomonadati > Pseudomonadota > Gammaproteobacteria > Alteromonadales > Shewanellaceae > Shewanella > Shewanella sp. Sh95. The sequence goes on along the minus strand of NZ_LGYY01000191.1, from coordinate 9,508 downwards.
TTCGCCCGCCAGCGGTACTTACGCTCATCATCGGTATAAACCCAAAGATCCGAAGTCGCCAGATCGGAGCCTCGCAGCAGGCTATGGAGTAACTTTTCTAGCCCTTGGCTCGGTGTACGCTTTGCCGTGATGGCTATTTCTGGCTTATCGGCCGCTACCTGATAGTCAGCTTTGGGCTCCTGTACTGACGCTAATTGCTCAGTATCATTTTCAATGTCACTTTTGGCTCCAACCTCTTGCTCTTGGGGAGCCTTGATTTTGTGCGCTGAGTTAGATGGTCTCTTATTACTGGGATTAAGTGAGAAATCGATAACCAAGGCATCTGCGTCGAGCAGTTGTTGCTGCACTTCGAGGGCATCTTGTTCTTCACGGGACTTTTGCGCCGACGGATTAAATTCGATGCAATCGAGCTCATGGTAACGGGAGCCAAAACAGGCGGCCCTACCATCCTTAGATGCTTTACGAAAATAGGCTTTGCCGTAGCAGGCGGGGCAATATAAATGCTGGCGCAAACGCTCAATCTCAGCCTCGGGTAACTGCTGAAACTTGAACACACTGTAGGTGACACCGGCCTGAGCATGAGGATTGAGTCGTAATGGTGACGAAGCCTGCTCTGCCGCAGCCTCGGTTGTGAGTACACAAATCGCATCCAACATCTCTTGCCCCCCTAATCCTTATCTTCGCGACCTTATCTCAAGTCTTAAGCTGGATGAAAATAGCTCGCGAGTCGTGTGGCTAAACTCGGCGGCAATAAGGGTTTATTACCGACAGTCGTTTTGCCATAAAAACCTTGCAGCTTGTCGATTAACTGCCAAAAACAGAGGTTTGCCGCCAATGCATCGAGGGCGGCGTACTGAATTTGCGCTTGGGATAAAGGCACCTGTTGCCAATTCGAGAGGGTAATTTTTTTAGGTTTATCGATGCGTTTATGCAGTAATGCCGCCACCAATTGCCGCGTGCCCATCTCCTTCCCAGCCCCGAGCTGCGCCATCGCCCAATTCAAATCGAGTCGAGGGGAGACATGAATATCCCAATCTCGTTTCAGTGCTTGGCCATCGCCCCTTAATCCAATCCCCACTTTGAGGATCTGCTCATTTTCGAGCAAAGGTTTAAGCTCAGCGAGCCTCTCACCCAATACCGCCTGTTGAAATAAATAACAGGTATCGGAGGTCGCCAATTGCACTAAGCTCAAGGGATGTTGAACACCCGGCTCAAAGCTTGCCCGCGTTTCGGTATCAAACCCCAGCACGGATTCACTGCTAAGTTGTTGTAAGGCGGCGGTAAGCTTATCGAGCATGACTAATTCTACTCGCATTTCCACCCGCATGTCGTCCCGCATATCCACCAGCGACAGTGGCGAAAGATTAGCCAGCTCGGCATCCGTTAAGCGCGTGGTTAAGGCAAGCTTTTGTTGAAACCATGCAAACTTGAGTTGCGAATCGCCTGCCGATAAATCCCCCGCTTGGAGCTCGGTTAACTCCGCCAGATAGTTGCTGCCCGCCGCATCCATCGCCGCCAGCAGTTTGTCGGCATGTTCGCCTAATTCCTCACGCAGCCAAGCCAACTTATTGGGGGAAAGGCAATAACGCATTAATTGCATAATTCGTCCTTGAGCGCTGAAATAATCGCGGCGAGCACCTTCGCACTCGCACAGCTCGGATTAGCTGACGCTATAATCGCCAGCTATGAAAGGATGACAACGGATCAGCTACGCAGCTTTTGAAATCCAGTCATCACCAATACCGCCACCGCGCCCGCCGCGATGCCAAAGAGCGCGTTAAGAATGCTTGGCGTCAGTAACCCAAGCACTGGGCCGACTAGGGCAAAGGTTTCCACGAATTGCTCGGCATGGTGGATTTGCTCGCCGACCCAATGTAATCCATGGGTTAGAATGCCGCCGCCCACCATAAACATGGCGGCAGTACCAATAATGGTTAAGCTCTTCATCAACACGGGCGCCGCGCTCAGTAAGCCAAACCCCAACTTACGATTAAAGCGAGTGAAGCCCGACTCGCCCTGACGCTGGCTCAGATACAGACCCGCATCGTCCATTTTGACAATCGCTGCCACCAAACCATAAACGCCTATGGTCATCACGATACCAATAATGGCGAGGGTAAAAAATTGCGTTGAGAGCGACTTATCCGCGACTATGCCTAAAGTGATGGCGATAATTTCTGCCGACAACACAAAGTCGGTGCGGATAGCACCCTTCACTTTTTCCTTTTCATAGGCCGCAAGATCGCTTATCTCCGGTATGTCAGATTCGGTCTGCTCCGCGTGTTTGTCTTTTCGATGGCTATAGCTGTGGTGTAATTTCTCAAAGCCTTCAAAACATAAAAACAAGCCGCCGAACATCAATAAGGGGGTCACCGCCCAAGGAATAAAGGCGCTGATCAACATGGCTGCGGGCACTAAAATCAATTTATTGCGAAACGAGCCTAAGGCGACCGCCCAGACCACAGGTAATTCGCGGTCGGCACTCACGCCCGTGACTTGCTGGGCGTTTAAGGCCAAATCGTCCCCTAACACCCCAGCGGTTTTCTTGGCCGCGACCTTACTCATCACTGCCACATCATCCAAAATGGATGCAATATCGTCGAGTAAGGTTAATAAACTTGCCCCTGCCATACACACTCCCTTAAACCAATGTTTTATTTTGCCGATTCTGCTTTGGCAATAGTAACTTAGTTAGATTAAGCCCGCATAGAGCATTGTCTCTATCCAGATGTACTTTATCTTAAAGCACTTCCCTTTATACACAGATTAAATCAGTGCGGGCTGTAAGCAAGATCACAGCCATAGTGCAATAGCACCACACTATTTGGCGGAAAAGAGTATACTAAGCCCAGAATTTTTTACTCATTTGCCATTACAGGATGTCAACATGACTCAAGATGAAATGAAAAAAGCCGCAGGCTGGGCTGCACTCAAATACGTTGAGAAGGACAGCATTGTAGGTGTGGGCACAGGCTCAACCGTTAACCACTTTATCGATGCTTTGGCGACCATGAAGGCCGATATTGAAGGTGCGGTATCAAGCTCAGAAGCCTCTACCCAAAAGATGAAAGCCCTTGGCATCCCAGTTTATGACTTAAACAGCGTCGATAAATTATCCGTGTATGTTGATGGTGCCGATGAAATTAACGGCCATATGGACATGATCAAAGGCGGCGGCGCGGCATTAACCCGCGAGAAAATCGTTGCGGCTGTGGCTGAAAAGTTTATCTGTATCGTGGATAACACTAAACAAGTGGATATTTTGGGTGAATTCCCGCTGCCCGTTGAAGTGATCCCAATGGCGCGCTCTTACGTGGCCCGTGAACTCGTCAAACTCGGCGGCGACCCAGTGTACCGTGAAGGCGTTGTCACGGATAACGGCAACGTGATCCTCGACGTTTACAACCTTAAGATCATCAATCCTAAGGAATTAGAAGATAAGATCAACGCTATCGTCGGCGTAGTGACCAACGGTCTATTCGCAAAACGCGGCGCCGATGTGTTACTGGTTGGCACCCCTGAAGGCGTGAAAACCTTTACCGCTTAAGGGCTGATTGAGTCGAAAGACCAAGACTCCCATGCGAGAAATAAAAATGCCGCTGCAACTGCACCGGCATTTTTTTATAACGTTTACACAATCAAACGATTACCACACTCGAGCCACTAAGCCCTTGAGGTAAAATCCTTCGGGGAAGGCGCTGCCAATCGGGTGATCGCTCGCCTGGCTTAAACGCTCGATAAATTGGATCTCACGTTTAGCATCCAGTGCCGCATCGGCAACGATTTTTTGGAACAGATCCGCAGGCATTAATCCCGAGCAAGAGAAGGTCAACAGCACCCCGCCCGGATTTAATAATTGCAGCGCAATCATATTGATATCTTTATAGCCACGACAGGCACCGTTGAGCTGCGACTTATTGTCGGCAAACTTTGGCGGGTCGAGTACGATTACATCGAAGGTTTTACCCTCATCGCGATACTGACGTAACAGCTTAAACACGTCGGCTTCGTTGTAATGCACATTGTCATCATTTAACCCATTGACTCGCATATTCAAACGCGCAGTATCGAGGGCAAGTGATGAGACATCGACGTTCTCAATGCTGGCCGCGCCCGCCTTAGCAGCATAGAGGCCAAAGGTGCCGGTGTAGCAAAAACAGTTCAGTACCGATTTGCCTTTCACAAAACGGGCGGCGATGGCGCGGTTATCGCGCTGGTCGAGGTAGAAACCGGTTTTATGACCCTTAGTCACATCAACGGCGATTTTGATACCGTTTTCTTCAATAATGACGGGCATTTCAGGCAGCGTGCCATGGAGTAAACCCATGGTAGAGGCTAAGCCTTCTTTCTTACGGGAATCGACGTCTGAGCGCTCATAAATCGCGCAATCGGGGTACAGCTCGGCGAGCACATCGACAATAGTGTCACGCCATACATCGGCGCCCATGCTCAGTAATTGGCACACCAATACATTGGCATATTTATCAATAGTGATACCGGGTAAGCCGTCGGACTCAGCGGCAATTAAACGGTAACCCGTTAAGCCTTGTTCACGGATCAAATCATCGCGTCCCGCTTGTGCACGCAGAATACGACGCTTAAAAAACTCACGGTCAATTTCTTCTTCGCGATCAAAAGTCCAAATTCGTACTTGGATTTGAGACTCAGGAGACCAAGCACCACGGCCCAACCAATGACCATCGTGGGCAACCACATCGACGGTCTGCCCCGGTTCAGGCTTACCTTTAACGTTGTGGATCCCGTTGGAAAAGACCCAAGGATGACGACGCTCAAGGGACTTTTCGCGACCGGGTTTAAGTTTGATTCTGATAGCCATAGTACCGCCTTTGATAATTGTACCGCCTGTGTGTTGTACCACCGTAATCAATAGTACCGCTCGAACACTAGGCGCCGCCCTCTAAAAATGGAAGCGGATAATATACCTAATAGGGTTCAAGTGCGAGCCATCTGTCCAAAACATCAGCTCTCCATTCCCATGGTCTGCGATCATACTCCAGTTTCGCGGGTAAAACCCTGGGCCGAGGGCGTGTTAACGATTCAAGATGAGATGTTGTTCTTGATGGCATCCTCGACAGTTATTTTACTTGCTAACGCCGCAGCGCCAATTCCACCCATACCGGTGCATGGTCGGTACTGTAAGCATCGCGCTCATATTCGGGCCTGACTAAGTGTCTATCGCAGGTTTGATAATCCACCACCTGAGCCAAACTGCGACTATCACTGGCATCAAACTCATTGGAAAGCAAAATATAATCGAGTACCGAACCTTTAGGACCGTAGTAATGGGTTGCAGCTCGATGCTCCCGAGAATGGACTAGGTTATCGGGCATATTCGCCGCAATAAATAACTCGTAAGCATCTTGCAGTCGATATTGGGCAAACACAGCCGAACGTGCAGTATCAGACAAATGCCCAAGTCCCGCGGCCTTGATATCGTTGCTGTGGAGATGCTCGCCTTGGAGCGTTAATGCATCCAACGCCCCCATGGACAAACTATCGTTAAAATCACCCATCAGGATCACCGGATATCTTATGCTTTGCCGCCGCGCGAGAATAGTATGGAACAACAATGCCGCCTCTGCGCCCCGCTGCATGGTCGATGCCCAGCGACCTAGGGCTTGCTCAGTTAATAACTTAGTCTCAGAGTGCAACGCAAGCGTAGGTGGCGCACTTAAGGTTAAGCCTAAGGGATGTGGCTCTAACGCAAGTCCCGGGCGCTTAGATTTAAAATGCACCACATAGCAATCACAAGCGCCAATTTGCGGTATATCCACCGTCGCCCGCAGTACTTTACGACTAAAGGTAAATTGGCTCGATAACCCCATCGCTGCCACTAAATGTGCATCGGGTTCAATCGCATGCACCTCAAGGATTGGAAAGCGCGACGCTAGCGCAACCACAGGGCTTTGATAAATGTAATCACTGACCAAAGTGGCGCTATCAACTATGGCAAAATGTGTTAACCCTTGCTGCGCCGCAAGTTGTTTTAATGGCTCAGGGCTAAACACCTCCTGAAACCCGACAATATCCGGATGATATTGGTTTAAAAGCTCGCCAAACCACTGACACTTCTTTTGCCACTGGCCATGGCTATAGATATTTTCAAAATCGTAAAAGGCTAAAGGTGGTTCAATAAAATTAAATAGATTGATAGTCGCAATACGAATATTCGAATGGCAGTTTTCAGCCGAAATGGACTGCTGTTGGGAAGCAAATGTCACAGGTGATTCCTCTTTAGCCAAACCGTTGTGCTAATTAAACTCGGTTCTTAACTGATTGCGATAAATCGATTTTATCATTAAATACATCCATTAACTGGCGCAGAACAACAGCAATTAATAAATATCAAACCTTATAAAAATACAGCCAGCCCCCAAGGCAACCTACTGCACACCAAAATGCAACACAGCAAAAACCTAAAACAAAAATCAACTCAAGAATAAAAGCAAAATTGAAACATAAACATAGGTAATTGCCTATTGGGTTGACTTTCATTGTCAGCGGTTTAGAATCTAGCCGATTTTACCATTAGGAGACCCACTGTGGGCACACACATAAGCGACAGTAGATGCCCTGTCCAAAAGACAGGATTTAACGCCTAGCACTAGCCCGCAATATTTTGCTGCTACCTGCTAAGCAGGGTAGTAGCGTGACACATCTCACCCCACACCCGTACATTCAATTTCAGACCTTAATATTAGCCAGTCATGCTAGCGTTAGCGCTCGCCTATTGGTTTTTCCGGCATTGAGCCGGAGGATAAGTGCTGCCTATTGAATACATCTTCACGCCTATTTTGCCCCAGTTGGCTCCCCACACTCAGGGAGTTAAACCATGGCGTACACAAACAAGCCATTCACCTTTGCTTTTCAGTCTTGGGCATTTTTGGGACTATGCATTAGCGTCGCAACACATGCCTCTCAACTCGATGTGGATGATCCCAGCATCGCCGAACACTGCGAGTTACAGCTAGGTTGGCAACAGCCGAGATCCGATCATAGCGCAAAACAGATAAATGGCAGTGGCACCTGCAACTCAGGCCAGTGGGAATGGCACTTAGGCATTGAACAACAAAGTAATAATGCTATCAATGAGCAGCAAACCGAGCTGGGATTCAGATTGCCATTAAATGCAGACTATGCCCCTTGGCAAAGTGCGCTGGCTGTTAATTTGCAAAAAAATCATCAAGGCAGCCACCCTCTAACAACGCAAATTGTGGGGATTTTGGGATATGACTTGGCAGCTCAGAATTTACGCCTCTATAGCAACCTAGGTATAGATCAGTATGGCGCTCAATCGCCCCAGCTTATTGCAGGAGTTGCTATCGCCTTCGAATACGACACTGAGCAGCAATGGATAGCCGAATTTTATCGCCATGAGTCCCATGAACGAGCCTACAAACTCGCATATCAATATTTACTTAAAAGACAGTTACAACTTCAACTAAGCCTAGGCAACAGCCTAAAAGGAAACACACAACAGCTGGGCGCTGACTTTACCTTTTTCTTTAATTAATAGATCGTTGGGAGAATGAACTATGAACATGAACAACAACCAAAAAAATACTAAGCAAATCGTCGTAGCTATCCAAAATATTTTAGAGCAGCGCGATACAGCAGGCATTACGGCTTTAGCGAAAGAGCGTCACCCCGCAGATATTGCCGCTGTAGTTGGTAGCTTTACTCAGCCACAGCAATTACGGTTTTTGCAACTTGCGCCCGCCAAAATTGCGGCGGATTTATTTCGTTATTTACGTGATGAATTACAAACAGAATTAGTGCAGCAGTTAGATAAAACCACGCTGTCATCGCTGTTGCTCACTATGGCAGCGGACGAGCGCGCCGATCTTTATAACCTGCTCGAACCTGAACAACAAAAACGACTATTGCCCGTGTTAGCACAGGCAAAACGAGAGGATATGCGCACTTTAGCCGCCTACGATAAAACCAAGGTCGGTGCGGCGATGACATCGGATTACACTCTGCTCAATAGCCGTCATACCGCCGCCCAGGCGATTGAAATGCTGCGCACGGAAACCGCCGATAAAGAGACGATTTATCAAGCCTATGTGGTCGATATGTTAGGCCGTTTAATTGGAACGGTATCACTTAGACAATTACTTTTAGCGCAGCCAGAAGAGCGAGTGGTCGACTTTATGAAACACAACCCCATCGCCTTAGATGCCAACGCTCAATGCCAAGAAGCGGTGCAGATGATCGCCCATTACGATTTATTGGCTCTCCCCATCATCAATGGCAAGGGACAGTTAGTCGGTATTGTCACCTATGACGATGCGATGGACATTGCCAGTTCACAGGTTGATGTTGAATTTACTAAAACTGCGGCCATCGGCAATATTGATCACAATTTAAAAACCGCCAGCATAGGCTTGCTCTATCGTAAACGAGTCGTTTGGTTGGTCATTTTGGTGTTTGGTAATATTTTCTCAGGCGCTGGCATCGCCTTTTTTGAAGATACCATTGCCAGTTATGTTTCTTTGGTGTTCTTTCTTCCACTGCTCATCGATAGCGGCGGTAATGCGGGTTCGCAATCAGCCACCTTAATGGTGCGAGCCTTAGCCACTGGCGAAGTGATACTCAAGGATTGGCTCTCATTGCTGGGGCGTGAATTAGGGGTAGCAGGATTACTCGGTGCCAGCATGGCCTTGGCAGTATCGCTACTTGGGTTTTGGCGCGGTGGTCCAGAAATCGCCTTGGTCGTTGCATTAACCATGCAGATCGTAGTGATCATTGGCAGCCTGATTGGCATGTCACTGCCCTTTTTACTCAGCAAGTTAAAAATGGATCCGGCTTCAGCCAGCGCACCACTTATCACCTCAATCGCCGATATCATTGGTGTGCTCGTTTACTTTAGTATTGCTACAATGATTTTAGATTTACCTGTGGCTTAAAAGAGTTACAACGCTTTTGCTGCGATGCTGATGAAAAGTGTTAACACTCAAACTAGCAAGCTCAATTAAGGTTGAATCGCAATTTGTAGAAATACAGTACGAGATATTCACTTGTTATCCAAAATCGACTTGGGCAATTTATTTGCTCAAGTTCATAAATTCATTGTTATTCAATAAAAAAGTAAGATTATGGCATTGATATACGTTAATATTTTCTTACCACACTTTCCTACTTACCCTAATACCGCAGGGATTGCACCTTAGACGTTATTAATTCAGTGGCCATAACAATATCAATAAAAGTTTAGAGGTTTTTATGTGGTTTAATTCAAGACTCAAAGCAGAAAACGAAGTGCTGAAGCAAAAGCCTGAAGAATCCCCTGATGATTTACAAATAAATCATCAAATTAGGGTGGAAGCGCATCTTGTTGCATGATCAAATGGTTTCGCCAAAAACTACACTTGGACAACAAGATGCGCGAAGCCAATATCCTACAACATTCTTTACACCAATACTGCCCAGAACTTCACCTAAAACGATTAAACAGCTTGATGCTGGCCTCTAAGGCACTGATTGA